>JAEKLK010000145.1 GCA_019509895.1 Betaproteobacteria bacterium
GCCGAAGTTTAGATCGCAGGCGAACGAATGGGGCCCGCAATGAAGCAGGCGATTGAGAAAGAAAACGCAAGCGCGGTCGCAGCCGAAATAGGTTCTCGATTACGCGCCTTTAATGAAGATCAAGCCGGCCCGCTCAATCATCAGCGAGTGGTGCTCTCAGTACGCGACGACGATGGAACGCTGCTCGCGGGTCTGAGCGCGGATTTGCACTGGCACTGCATGTACCTCGATCTGCTTTGGGTCGAGCCGCAACATCGCAAAAAGGGCCTGGGCAGTTCGTTGCTACGCCAAGCTGAAGGAATTGCTAAGGAACGCTCGTGTGAGGTCATTTACCTCAGTACGTTTCAATTTCAAGCTCCTGAGTTTTACGCAAAGCACGGCTATTGTCTGTTCGGGGAACTGCACGGCGTGCCGCCTAATTCGTCGCGACAATGGTTTTCCAAGGTCTTGCGCTAGCGCATCTGAGAGCGCTCGTTGTCCGACGCAGTGATACGGCTGCTCGTTGTTCCGCTCGCTGATTTTCGAGGAGACGCAGCATGGAGCGATTCACCGGCGGTTGCCTGTGCGGCAACGTCCGACTTGTGGTGTCCGGACTGCCCTACCGGGTCGGCCTTTGCCACTGTCTCGAGTGCCGCAAGCATCATGGGGCCCTTTTCCACGCTTCCGCGGTGTTCCCCCAGGATGCGGTGACGATCGAAGGCGAAACGCGCGACTACGCCGGGCGGTTTTTCTGTCCCCGCTGCGGCTCGTCCGTTTTCGCGCGCACCGCTGACGAAATCGAAGTGAACCTCGGATCCCTGGATGCCCCTGACCAACTGAGGCCAACCTACGAAAGCTGGATTGTCCGTCGCGAGTCCTGGTTGCCGCCGTTTCCGCTCACCAGACGATACGAGCGCGACCGTGACACCACGGGTCGCTTGGAGGAGTAGGACGCCGTCGCGTGTTTCCAGATACCGTCGAGACGCTAAGGCTCCATCTGCGCCGTCCGGTTGCGGCGGATGCTGAACCCATATTCCAGACGTACGCGCAGGACCGTGAAGTCACTCGATACCTTGTGTGGGTTCCTCACACCTCGATCGACACAACCAAGAAATTCATCGCCGTCTGCGAAGATCGATGGATGAGCTCGGTTGCGTTTCCTTACGTCATCACACGCAAGGAAGATGGGCATTTGCTTGGAATGATAGAGATACGTCCTGATGGGCACCGCGCTGGCGTCGGGTACGTTCTTGCCCGGGCGTATTGGGGAAATGGCTTTATGCCGGAGGCCATCGCCGCGCTCGTGAAAATCACGTTGAGGCCGCCTACGATCTATCGAATGGAGGCGACTTGTGATGTCGAGAACAAGGCTTCCATGCGTGCGCTGGAGAAATCAGGGTTCTCGCAGGAGGGCCTTCTGCGAAGGTACATAATCCATCCAAATATTTCCCCTGAGCCTCGCGACTCGGTCCTGTACGCGCTCACGAAATGAACAGCGGCCCAAGAGGTCCTCGCCAGTCAGGAGAGTGGAAGTGAATGACACGGAAAAGGCGATCGCGCGGGTTCTCGAATCGTACTCATCAGCCGTTTTCGCGACGGATATCGAGGCTTTCATGGGCCTTTATGACCCGGGCGTGCGCGTGTTTGACGCGTGGGGAGTCTGGTCGTACGAAGGTTTAGCCGCGTGGCGGCGAGCGGTAGAGGGGTGGTTCGCTTCGTTAGGTAGCGAGAGAGTGAAGGTGACCTTCCGCGAAGTGCAAACTTCAGCGGGTCGCGAGTTGTCCATGGTCACCGCCGTAGTCACGTATGCCGGTCTCTCTGCCCAAGGTGAGCAGCTGCGCGCAATGCAGAACCGACTCACCTGGGTCCTTCGGACAACTGGCAACCTCTTACGGATCGTTCACGAACACACTTCGGCACCGATCGGTTTCAACGACTCGAAGGCAATTCTTCAACGCGCGGACGCTACGTGAGCGACATGCGATCCCAATCCGAAAAAGCAAAGTTCTTCCGGGCTCTTCATGAGCGCCCTGGCATCTTCGTCATTCCGAATCCCTGGGACGCGGGCAGCGCGAAACTGCTCGCCGCGCTCGGCTTCGAGGCGCTTGCGACCACGAGCCTCGGCTACGCCGCGTCGGTCGGGCGCAACGACGGCACGCTGAGCCGCGAGGACGTGCTCGCCAATTGCCGCGTCATCGCCGAGGCGACGGATCTTCCGGTGAGCGCAGATCTCGAGAACGGTTATGCCCACGAGCCCACGGAGGCGGCGCTAATCATGCGGCTCGCGGCGGAAGCGGGCGCCGTCGGCGGCTCGCTCGAGGACGCAACCGGAGACGCGGCAAAACCGATCTACGACTTTTCGCTCGCCGTGGAGCGCGTCGCAGCGGCTGTCGAGGAAGCGCGCAAGCTGCCCTTTCCCTTCACCGTGGTCGCCCGGGCGGAGAATTTTCTCCATGGCCGCGCGGATCTCGACGGTACGATCCGTCGGCTGCAGGCCTTCGCCGCGGCCGGCGCCGACGTGCTGTATGCGCCGGGCATACGCGACCTGCCGACCATACGCACGCTTGTCGCGGCGGTGCCGAAGCCGGTGAACGTAGTCATGGGACTTGCCGACCCGAGCCTCACGCTTCAGGAGCTCGAAGCGGCGGGCGTGCGGCGGGTGAGCGTCGGCGGCGCCCTCGCTCGCCTGGCTCTCGCCGCGGTGCGCGAAGCTGCGCTCGCCATTCGCGAGCAGGGCTCGTTCCGGTGGGTGAAGGACATCCTGCCGGCCAAGGAGCTGCGCGCGATCTTCGGCCGCTGATGCAGTACGCTGGCGGCGTAATGACTGACGTCTAGGGATCGGCGCTCACGCGTGCGCCGAAGCCGGACATTCAAGGAGGAGGGAGAATATGAAGGCGTGGAGAACAATCCTTTTAGCCGGTTCGACATTGTGTGTAGCGATGTCATCCTCGGCCGCTGAACTGCAGGTGATCGCCGGCGGCGGCATCGCGGTGCCGCTCAAGGAGATCGTTGCGCAGTTTGAGAAGGCGACCGGTCACAAGCTCGTCATTCGCTATGGCACTACTCCCGAGCTCATAAAGATGGCCACGGGTGGGGGGTCGTTCGATCTCGGCCTGGTTCCGGTCGACGTCATGCGGAACGACGCGGCGCGAGCGACGTTCGCAGCCGGCGCGTCAACCGAGGTGGCGCGAGTCGGGCTTGGCCTCGCCGTACGCGCGAGCGCGCCGAAGCCCGACATCAGCACGCCGGACGCATTGAAGAAGACGCTGCTCAACGCGAAGTCGATCGCATCGATACCGGAGAGCGCGACCGGCTACCTTCTCGCGCGCGTCTACGAGCGCCTTGGCATCACTGAGGCGATGAAGGCGAGGATCAAGCCGCAGCCGACACCCGCGCACATCGTTCAAGCTGTCGCGAGCGGCGACGTCGAGCTCGGCGTGTTTCTTACCAACGTGCTGACCGCGCCGGGTGTCGACCTCGTCGGTCCCTTTCCGCCGGACTTGCAGATGGAAGTGGTCTACACAACGGCGGTGTCGGCCGACGCGAAGGAAGCCGAAGCCGCGAAGCAATTCATCGCCTATCTCAGGAGCGCCGAAGCCGCTGCGGTGCTCAAGTCGAAGGGGATGACGCCATCGTAGGGTCGACGCGGGTGCCGGGATAGAGGCTTAACTGGGTCCCCGCTTTCGCGGGGACGACGGTTGAGCGGCGTTTCGAGTTTCAGAAAAAAAGGAGAAGCTACGGCTGCGGTGCGGCGTTCGCCGCGGCGGGCGCGGGCTTCTGGCCGGTGGAGTATAGGCAGTAGGCGTTCTTGCCGGCCTGCTTGGCGGTGTACATCGCTTCGTCGGCGTGCTCGGGCGGCGCAGCGCATCGATGATCTTCACTACGACGCGCTCGACGCCTGCGAGGTCCTGCACCGCTTCCAGCACGACGAAGAATTCGTCGCCGCCCAGGCGCGCGACGAGATCGCTTGCGCGCACGTTGCGGCGCAGGCGCTGCGCTACTTCGACCAGGAAGGCATCGCCCGCCGCGTGGCCGTGCCGGTCGTTGATCTGCTTGAAGCCGTCGAGGTCGATGAAGACGCCGGCGAGCCGGGCGCCCTGGCGGCGGGCGCGCTCGATCGCCTGCTCGAGCGCGGGCGCGAGGCTGATGCGGTTGGCGAGCCCGGTCAGCGGGTCGCTGTAGGCGAGCGAGGCGATGCGCTCCCGCGCGAGCGCGATCTCGGTGACGTCGCGGCCGACGCCGCGGTAGCCGAGAAACGTGCCCTGGGAGTCGTGGCGCGGCTGGCCGCTTACCGAAAAGTAGCGGGTGGTGCCGTCGGGCAGGCCGCGTGCCACCTCGAACTCGCGGAACGGCAGCCGGCTGTCGAGCGTGGCGCGATGCGCCTGCCAGCCGGCTTCGTCGGGACGTACCGAGGCGAGCTCCCACGGCGTCCGGCCGAGCAGCCCATAGCCGATCGGTGATACGTAGCTCGGCCCGTGCACGATGTTGGAGAGCCGGTGCTGCGCGTCGCTCTCCCAGAAGAAATCGCTCGATAGCTGCGTGAGGCTGCGGAAGCGCGCTTCGCTCTCGCGCAACGATTCCTCGGCGCCCTTCCTCTGCAGGAACTGGGCGAACAGGCGCCCGATCGCCGGCGCCGCGTCGAGAAAGGTCGGGTCGGGCTCGCGCGTCGTCTGGCCGGAGAAGGCGAGGAGCGCGATCGTGCTGTTCTGCGATACCACGGGCAGCGCGAACGTGGCGAAGCGCCCGCCGGCCTTGCCGACGGCGCGCAGCGCCGCCTGGCCGCCGGTGCGCGGCAGGTCGGTCGACCAGACGGGCTTGCCCGATTCCCAGAGCACGCGCGAGCCGCGCAGCAGCTGCTCGATGTCGCCCTCGCGGGCGAACCAGCCTTCGGTGTAGCGCGCCTCGCCGGTGGCCGGATCGGTGCGGAAGCAGCGCCCCGAATCCCAGCCCTCGAATTCGCAGATGATGCGCAGCGCGCCGCGCAGCCCGTCGGAGGTATGCGTTGCCTCGGCAAGCACGCGGGCCAGCGCGTGCTCGAGCTTGTGCATGTCTTCGGCGCGCTTGTGCGCCGTGATGTCGCGGCCGACGCCGCGGTAGCCCTTGAACACGCCGAGCTCGTCGAAGGTCGGCTGGCCGGAGAGCGACGCCCAGACGACGCGGCCGTCCTCGGTCACGTACTGCATTTCGAAATCGCGGAATGGCTGATGCCACGCGAGCACGGAGCGGTGGCGCTCCCAGTCGGCGTCGCTCAGGTTGAGCGCATGCGCATCCCAGGGCTTGCGGCCGACGAACGGAAACGGATCGCCGTCGCCTTTCTCCCCACGGTGGCTGGAAACCACGGTGAAGCGAAACTCGCTGTCCTGCTCCCAGTACCAGTCGGCTACCAGCTCGAGGAGCGAGATCTGCTCGCCTCCCCGCGGATCGGCAGGACCGTCGGTCTCGGCACTGGGGATCGCAATGCTTCGCACTGCGCTGCAATGTACACCGAAACGGCGCCTGAGCGCGACGCCCGCGCGCGCGTCGCGCTCGAATTTTCTACCGGCGAGTGTTTTGCAGTTCCACAGTGAAGAGCTCGACCGGCGCGCCGACGCCACGCAGCCGATGCGCGCCGAGCGAGCGGCAATCGGCGACGTGCTCGGCCACCGGCCGCGAAAGCAGGAGCGGCGCAGCGAGCTCCTTGCAGAGCGATTCGATGCGCGCCGCCTCGTTGGCCGCAGCGCCGATCACCGTGAACTCGATGCGCGTGCGCGTGCCGATGTTGCCGTAGAGCACCTCGCCCAGGTGCAGCCCGATGCCGAACTCGAGCGGCCGGGTGCGCGCGGCGTTGGCGGCGTGCATGCGCGCCATCGCCTCGCGCGCCGCGCCGACCGCCGTGCGGCAGGCGGGGCCGGCGTCCGCGCCGACCGGAAAGATGGCGAGCGCCGCGTCGCCGATGAAGCGCAGCACTTCGCCGCCCGCATCGAGCACCGGCTGCAGCACGCACTCGAAGAAGTCGTTCAGGATGGCGAGGAATTCGGCGCGGCTCATCGAGTCGGCGAGCCGGGTGGAGTCGCGCAGGTCGCAGAACCACAGGACCGCCCGGATCTCCTCGCCGTCGCCGCGGCGGATGTGCCCGTCGAGCACCCTCTGTCCGGCCTGCCGGCCGAGATAGGCCTGCAGGATGTTGCGGCTTTTGCCCAGGTAGCCGTAAATCTCGGCGATGCGTGTCAACGGCAGCGCGATCGCGCGCAGCCCGGCGATATCGGCTTCGGTGAAGCCGCCGGCGCGGCGGGTGGCAAAGCTCGCCGCATGCACTTCGTCGTTGACGAAGCGCAGCGGCAGCGCCAGGAAATCGGTGACCCCCTCCTTGGCTAAATCCGCGAGGATCGGGAACTCGGCCAGGGAGGCGGGGTCGGCGAGCGGCCGGCGCACTTCTATGTGCTGGTTGAACACCCTATGGATGGGGCTTCGCAGGTACTGGTCGGATTCGAGGAAGTCGTACGGCGCCTCGTTGACCTCCACGGCGTCGGTGGTCTCGTGCCAGATGAAGCCGCGGCCGAGCACGTTCGGATGGAGCGTGCGCACGAACACGCCCACGCGGTAGAGGGGCATGCCGTGGCGCAGGAGCCGCCGGCAGAGCTCGAGCAGCACGGTCTGCGGCTCGCGCACGGGCGGCGCGCCGGCCACCAGCCAGTCGATGACCGGCCGCAGGTTCAGCGCTTGCGTATCCAGAAACTCGACTCGCGCGCGCCCGGCACGAGCGGCAGCCGCGCCAGCACGCCATTCAGGGCCTGCTTGCGCGCCTGGTGGCTCGAGAACTCGAGCGCATAGCCGCGCTCGAGCAACGCGGCGACGGCCTGCTGCTCGTTATAGCGCCGCCACGCCCAGTCGGCCGGATAGTCGTCGGGCAGGAAGATGTCGTGGAAGTGCACGCAGACGCCGTCCCTCAGGTGAGGTAGCACGCGGGTCAGCAGGAATTCCACATCGCTTCCTGGCTTCAACTGGTGGCTCGAGTCGATGAACAGGATGTCGCCGGGCGCGAGCGCCTGAAAGAGCCCGGGATCCGAATTCTCGACGCGCGTCTCGAAGCGCCGGATCGGCAGACCCGAGAGGCTGGCGCGGGGCGCCGGATCGATACTCGTGATCTGCGTGGCGAGCCCGCCGTCGGCGACGGCGCGGGCGAGGAAGCGCGTCGAGTGGCCGCTGCCGACCTCGACGATCCGACGCGGACGGGTCTTGCGCACGATGGCGTACGCGGCGGCGGCATCCAGACGCGGAAACCAGTCCTGATTCCAGCGCGGCGCGGGTGGCGCGTCGGCGCCGATTGCTTCCAGCGGCGCCGCGAGGTCCTCGATCCAGCCGAGGACATTCACGGCTCCAGCTGCATGCCTTCGTGCGCGACCACCGAGCCCGGCAGCAGCCGGTGCACCTCGCGTCCGATCTCGTCCAGCATGTCGTCGTCGTGGTCCGGGTCGTGATGGAACACGACCATGCGCTTCGCGCCCGCCTGCTGGCACAGGCGGATGCCTTCCTGCCAGGTGGAATGGCCCCAGCCGACGTAGCGCCGGTATTCGTCGTCCGTGTACATGCAGTCGTAGATGACGAGCTCGGCGCCGCTGATGAGCGAGAGGATCTTGCGATCGAGCGCGCCCGGCACATGCTCGGTGTCATAGACGAGGCAGAGCGAGCGGCCGCCGAAGTCGATGCGATAGCCGGTGGCGCCATCCGGGTGATTGAGTGCCACGGTGCGCACGCGCGCGCCTTTCGTCGTCGTGAGCGTGTCGCCGGCGGTGAAGTCGCGGTATTCCAGCGTCGAGCGGAACACTTCGGGCGGCACCGAAAAAAGCGGCGACATCATGAATTCGGCAAGCACGCGCTTTAGGGTCATGGCGCCGCGCAGATGCCCGGC
>JAEKLK010000146.1 GCA_019509895.1 Betaproteobacteria bacterium
GTTCTCCGCATCGAGCGCCAGCACCATCGCGACCAGACGAGCCGGGTCGGAGGGCACATCCTCAGGGCGGATCGACATGCCCCAACGTTACCGGATCAGGGCCCGTTTCACCATCCACATCAATCAGATCACCCCACCCGAAGCGGCCTTCGCACCGGCTGCGGCGAGACCCTCGTCCAATCGAGGCCCTCCAGCGAACTTCTCAACGAACACCCCTACCGATGAGGGCGACGTCCCCGCCCTGGCCAGCGTCACCGTTGAGGATCCGCACCATCCATTGTTCGGGCGCAGCTTTCGGGTGCTGGGGTTTGCGCCGCCGAGCACGGTCGGCCTCTCGCCGTCTTACGAAGTAAAATATCTCCACGGCATCAGCCTTCTCGTCCCCGTTGCCGCAACCGTTCGGCCAGACAGGCTGGAGAAGCGGACGAAGTTGAGCGTTGAGGCTCTGCGAGACCTGATCTCGCTGATCGAGCTACTCGACGCGCATGATGATCGAGCCGAAAGACCTTTGGTCGATACTTCCCGCGGCGCTACGGCGGCAGATCATCGACCAGATTGCCGCCGTGCTGACGGAGACGCGCCATGAAATCCGAGCTGATCCAGCCGACGCATCTGGCGCGCAAGGCGATCGTCTACATCCGGCAGTCGACGCCAGCCCAGGTCGTCAGCAACCAAGAAAGCCTCCGCCTCCAATACGCGCTGATGCAGCGCGCCAGGGATCTCGGCTGGCGCGAGGCCGACGTTGACGTCATCGACGCCGATCTCGGCTTGAGCGGCGCCTCCGCCGTCCAGCGCCAGGGCTTCAAGGAACTGACAGCGCGTGTCAGCCTGAGCGAGGTCGGCCTGATCCTCTCGCTCGACGTGACGCGGCTGGCCCGCAACTGCTCGGACTGGTACCCACTCCTTGACATCTGCGGCCTCCGGAACTGCCTCATCGCGGATCGCGATGGCGTCTACGATCCCGGCTCGCCCAACGGCCGGCTGCTGCTGGGGCTCAAGGGCACGATCTCGGAACTCGAACTGCACACGATCCGCAGCCGCCTCACTGCGGGTCTTCTCGCCAAGGCTGCGCGCGGTGAGCTCGCTCTGACCTTGCCGGTCGGGCTCACGCGGGTCTCAGGTGACCTCGTTGTCAAGGACGCCGATGTCGAGGTCCAGGAGCGGCTCAGGCTGGTCTTCCAGAGCTTCTTGCGGCTGCGGACCGCCGCCAAGGTCATGCGGATGTTCAACGCTCAAGGCCTCGATCTGCCGCGACGCGACCGGCACGGCGATCTGCGGTGGACGCGGGCGAGCGTGTCGGCTGTCATCGCAATCCTGAAAAACCCCGCTTATGCCGGCGCCTTCGTCTATGGGCGTAGGCAAGCTAGCGCGGTTACAAGCCGAACCGGTCGAGCGATGAAGCGACCGCGGCCGATGCAGGAGTGGCGCTTCGTCGTGAAGGATCGTTATCCTGCCTATATCGATTGGGCCACATACGAGAAGATCCGTAGCATCCTCAGCGACAATCGAGCCGAATACATGCGCAACAAGACCAGGGGAGCCCCGCGCGACGGCGACATGTTGTTGCACGGCATCGTCTGGTGCGGCCGGTGCGGACACAAGATGTTCGTGCGCTACAAGGGCGGCGGCGAATACGTGTGCAATCATCTGCACACTCAGCGCGCGGCTCCGGTGTGCCAGCATATCCGCGCCGACGTGGTCGATAATACCGTCGCGCAGGCCTTCCTGGCTGCGCTGGCTCCGGCCGAGATCGAGGCCCTGTCACAGGCTCATCGCGCCCGGCAGAAAGCGAACCGGGAGCTTCGGAGTGCCGCCGAGCAGCAGGTCGAGCGCAAACGCTATCAGGCCGCGCTGGCCGAGCGGCAGTACAACAAGGTCGATCCCGATAACCGGCTGGTGGCGAGCGAACTTGAGCGCCGCTGGGAAGCGGCTCTGATCGAACTCAAGATGGCGGAGGAGGCCCTGGCGCGCCGGCGTGAACAGCCCTCAGCTGCGCCAGCCGTGATCGGGAAGATCCTGACCGATAAGATCGTCGCCCTGTCCGGACGGCTGCCTGACCTCTGGCACGCCCCGACCACCAGCGATGCGCAGCGCAAGGCGCTCCTGCGCTGCCTCATCGACAAGGTCGTTCTCGAGCGAGGGGCGCACGATGTGGCAACGGCGCGCGTCATCTGGCGAGGCGGCGCGGTCAGCGAACTCACGGTGAAGCTGGCCGTCGCTCGCCTCACGGCTCTGACGCGCGGTGCGGAGATGCGGGAGCGGGTCATCGCGCTGGCCCGTGCCGACATGCCCGACGAGGAGATCGCGGCGCTCCTGACGAGCGAGGGGCATCGCTCGCCGACCTGCGCCGAGCGTGTGCTGCCCGTCACCGTACGCCGAATCCGCCAGCAGGCCGGCTTGGGCCCGAGGACGCCTCGCTCGCGCTGGCGTCACTCCTCGGACCTGCTCGGCATCCACGCCCTTGCACGGCGGCTGAACATTCCGGCGAAATGGCTCTACAGCCAGATCCGAACCGGCTGCCTCCTAATCGACCGACAGCCAACGGGCGCGTACCTCTTCGAGGACACAGAGGCTGTCATCCAGGCCATCCGCAACCTGCGAGATCGAACCGTCGACCGCATCGACCTGCGGCCACATCAGCCCAACTACACAGGGTATCAACATGCGTGATCGAGTAAATAGCCGAGTTGCGCGGGCACGGCTTGGAATTTGGGTGAACGGCTGAGATTGGCATGTTGCTTGCGGTGAGTTGGGCAGGGTGATTCCGTGCGGGCTTCGACCCGGCACGGAGCTCGATCATGCCCCCCAGTTCCAACGGCCCCCTCGACCCGGACACTGACCTCGGCGAGCCCAACCCCAGCGAGGACGTGCCTCGCAACCGCCTGCGCCTGCTGCTGAAGGAATTCGCCGCCCTCGACGATGCCCGCGAGCCCTGGCGTGTGCTCTACCCCCTCCATGAGGTGCTGCTGCTGGTCACCTGCGCGACCATCGCCTCCTGCGATGACTTCGACGACATCGTCGCTTGGGGGGAGCACCACCTCGCCGTTCTGCGCCGCTTCTCCCCCTTCCACCACGGCATCCCCTGCCAGCGCTGGCTGCGCGCCCTCATCAACCGCGTCGACCCGCTCCTGTTCGGCCGCTGCTTTGAGAGCTGGATTGGCGCCCTCTGGCCAAACCGCCACGCCCTCATCGCCGTTGACGGCAAGACTGCCCGGCGCACCCATGATCGCCGGAGCGGACTCAAGGCCCTGCACACGCTGAGCGCCTATGCCACACAGGCCCGGCTCACCCTGGCGCAGATGAGCGTGCCGGAGAAGACCAACGAGATCACCGCCATCCCGGACTTGCTCGACCTTCTGGCCGAGGCCGGGCAGATGAAGGGCGCCCTGGTTACGATTGATGCTATGGGCTGCCAAGTGGAGATCGCCGACAAGATCGTCGCTCACAAGGCGGATTACGTGCTCACCCTGAAAGGGAACCAGCCCACCCTCGAAGCCGAGGTCGCGGCGTACTTTCGCACCGCCCCGGCCAACGAGGTCGTTACCACCACGACGGTCGAGAAGGGGCACGGGCGCATCGAGACCCGCACCTATGCGGCGTCCAACTGCGTCGACTGGATCCGTACCGAGCGCAGCTATCCGGGTGCGCCGCGCTTCACGAGCATCAAGACCCTAATCCAGGTGCACCGGCGCACCGAGCATGCCGATCGCTGTGCCTTCGACACGCACCACTACATCTCCTCCGCCCCGCTCGACATCGCACGGCTGGCTCAGGCGGTGCGCGGCCACTGGGGAGTGGAGAGCATGCACTGGCTCTTGGACGTGGCGTTCCAGGAGGACCTGTCGCGCTACCGCGGCCACGGGGCGCGCAACATGGCCATCGTGCGCCGCTTCGCGCTCGGGCTGGTCCGGGCCAATACAGCCAACGGCAGCGTGAAAACGCGGCGCAAAACCGCCAGCTGGAACCCGGATTTCCTCCTCCAACTCCTTCAGTTCCCCGCTCCCGCCCCATAGCCGTTCATCCGGATTCCGTGCCGTGAGCCACCCCCATAGCCACCCCCCAGGGCCATTCAAAGAAAGCCTTGGGTGGCGAGGAGGATGGCATCGAGACGGTTTTCGGCCAGGGTCTCGCGAACGGCCGCGAGCGGTCCGGGCAACGCCCGCGCCAGGCGCAGGACCGTGTTGCGCAACGCCGCCAGCGCCTGCGGGGCGCAGCCGG
>JAEKLK010000147.1 GCA_019509895.1 Betaproteobacteria bacterium
GCGGCTCGGGCGCGCGACGGCGATCGGTCACCTGCTGGAGTGCGCGGGACAGGTCACCGGCGGCTACTTCGCCGAGCCGGGACTGAAAGACATTCCGAACCTGGCGCAGCTCGGCTTCCCGTGGTGCGATGTCGATGCCGAAGGCAACGGCACGCTCGGCAAGGTGGCCGGCACGGGCGGCGCGATCACGCTGCGTACGGTAAAGGAACAGCTCCTCTACGAAGTCACCGATCCGGGCGGCTACATCACGCCGGATGCAATCGCCGACTTCACCAGCGTCTCACTTGCCGAGACGGCGCCCGACCGCGTTGCGATCAGCGGCGCGGGCGGCCGGGCGCGCACCGCTACGTTCAAGGTAAGCGTCGGCTACCGCGCCGGCTTCGTCGGCGAAGGCGAGATCTCATACGCCGGCGCGAAGGCGCTCGAGCGGGCCCGGCTCGCGGGCGAGATCGTGCGCGAGCGCTTGCGCGAGGACGTGCCCGATATGCGCATCGACATCATCGGCGTCGATAGCGCGCACCGCAGTGATTTCGCGCATGCGCACGCCCCTTACGAGGTGCGCCTGCGAGTGGCGGCGCGCACTTCCACGCGCACGCTTGCCGAGCGCGTCGGCGCCGAGGTGGAGGCCCTCTGGATCAACGGACCGGCCGGCGGCGGCGGCGTGCGCCGTTATGCGCAGGAGCGAATCGGCGTCGTCTCGCTCCTGCTCGAGCGCTCGCGCGTGCGGCCGCAGGTCACGCTGCTGGAAGAGGACCGTGAAACGCAAGCTGCATGAATTGGCGCATGCGCGCGCCGGCGACAAGGGCGACACGCTGACGCTGGCGCTGATCTCATACCGCGAGGGCGATTACCCGCTGCTGCGCGAGCGCGTGACCGCCGAGGCGGTGAAGCGGCATCTCGGCCACATCGTGCACGGCGAAGTGCGCCGCTACGACGTGCCGAACCTGCATGCACTGCAGTTCGTGTGCGAACGGGCGCTCGACACCGGCGTCACCACCTCGCTCGCGCTCGACCCGCACGGCAAGACGCTTTCCTACGCGCTCCTGGAAATGGTGATCGACGCATGAGCGGGCCGCTCGACGGCGTGCACGTGCTGGATCTCACGACGGTGGTGATGGGGCCGTATGCGACGCAGATCCTCGCCGACTTCGGTGCCGATGTCGTGAAGGTCGAGCCGCCCGGCGGCGATGTCATGCGCTATGCGTGGCCGTTCCGCAATCCGGGGATGGGACACATCTTCCTCAACGCCAACCGAAACAAGCGCTCGATCGTGCTCGATCTCAAGCAGCAGGCGGCGCGCGAGGCGTGCCTGGCGCTGGCGAAGCGAGCCGACGTGCTGGTGTACAACATCCGGCCGCAGGCCATGGGACGGCTCAAGCTTGCGTACGAGGATGTGCGCGCGGTGAACCCGCGCATCATCTATGTCGGTTGCTTCGGCTACAGCCAGCGCGGCCCTTACGCGGCCAAGGCGGCGTACGACGATCTGATCCAGGGGGCCGCGGGCATCCCGGCGCTTCTCAAGATGCAGGGCGCCGAGGCGCCGCGCTATGCGCCGATCATCGTTGCCGACCGCTCGGTCGGCCAGCAGGTGGCGAGCGCGGTTAGCGCGGCACTCTACTACCGGGAAAAGTCGGGCAAAGGCCAGCGCGTCGACGTGCCGATGTTCGAGCACCTGCTCCAGATCGTGCTCGGCGAGCACCTCGGCGGCTATACCTACGAGCCGCAGCATGGCGAGCCCGGATACGCCCGCATGCTGGCGCCGGATCGCCGGCCCTACGCGACGAAGGACGGCTATGTCTGCGCGCTCATCTACAACGACAAGCAATGGAGGGCGTTCTTCAAGATGATCGGGCGCCCCGACATGGCGGCCGATGCGCGCTTCGCGACTCAGGAAGTGCGCAGCAAGAACTACGACGTCGCCTATGCCTTCGTCGCCGAGGAGCTGAAGAAACGCACCACGGCGCAGTGGATCGAGGCGCTCGAGGCGGCCGACATCCCGGTGCAGCGCATGAACAGCCTCGCCGACATCGTGGCCGACCCGCATCTCGCAGCGACCGGGTTCTTCCGCACCGTCGAGCATCCGAGCGAGGGCCGCATCCGCTCGATGGCCGTGCCTTCCGAGTGGTCGGAGTCGGCCCCCGAGTACCGGCGCCATGCGCCGCGCCTGGGCCAACACACGGCCGAGGTGCTGCGCGAAGCGGGCTACGGTGTCGAAGACATCGAGCGGCTTGTTTCCAGCGGCGCGGCCGCCGCGGCGCCGAGCGGGGACCTCTCCTAGTTATAATTTCGCGCGCGCCGATTTGAGTCAGCTTGCGGGCGCCTAACAAATACCGCTAAAGAGACATGAACGCTCCTCATGATCCATCGTCCGTCGGCGCCGTAACGGCGCAGAAGGCGGCCTTCACACAGCCGCTGCGGCTGAAAGGCGGCGCCGAGTTGCCGTCGTACGAGATCGCCTACGAGACCTACGGAGAGCTGAACGAGCAGCGCTCGAACGCGGTGCTCGTCTGCCACGCGCTGAACGCGTCGCACCACGTCGCCGGCTACTACGCCGACCAGCCGGCCAACGTCGGCTGGTGGGACAACCTGGTCGGCCCCGGCAAACCGCTCGACACGCGGCGCTTCTTCGTCGTCGGCTCCAATTACATCGGCTCGTGCTTCGGCTCGACCGGCCCGGCGTCGATCCACCCGGTGACCGGCAAGCCGTGGGGCGCCGATTTCCCCGTGGTGACCGTGGAAGACTGGGTCGAGGCCCAGGCGCGCCTCGCCGATCATCTGGGCATCGAGCGCTTCGCTGCCGTAATCGGCGGCTCGCTCGGCGCAATGCAGGCGCTGCAGTGGACGCTTTCCTACCCCGATCGCGTGCGACACTCGATCGTGATAGCGGCCGCGGCGCGCCTTACGCCGCAGAACATCGCCTTCAACGAGGTGGCGCGGCAGGCCATCATGACCGACCCGGATTTCCACGGCGGTCACTACTACGAGAAGCGCGTGGTGCCGACGCGCGGCCTGCGTATCGCGCGCATGATCGGCCACATCACGTACCTGTCCGGCGAGGCGATGGCGGAGAAGTTCGGCCGGCTCCTGCGGCGAGGCGCGCCGGGGTTCGACTTCGATATCGACTTCGAGATCGAGTCGTACCTGCGCTACCAGGGCGACAAGTTCTCGACCTACTTCGACGCCAACACCTATCTGCGCATCACCAAGGCGCTGGATTACTTCGACCCGGCCGCCGACTTCGCCGGCAGCCTGCCCGCTTCGCTCGCGCGCGCGAAGGCCGCGTTCATGGTCGTATCGTTCAAGTCGGACTGGCGCTTTCCGCCGGCTCGCTCGCGCGACATCGTGCGCGCCCTGCTCGACAACCGGCGCATCGTCTCCTATCTCGAGATCGACGCGCCGGGCGGCCACGACGCGTTCCTGCTCGACGATGCGCGCTACCACAACGCGCTTCGCGCCTACTTCGCCAACGTCGACCTATGAGAGCCGACCAGGCCGCCATTGCGCATTGGGTGGCGCGCGACGCGCGCGTGCTCGACCTCGGCTGCGGCGACGGCTCGCTCCTGCGCTACCTGTGGCAGGAGCGCCATTCGCCAGGCTACGGGGTCGAGATCGATGACGCCAAGGTGCTCGACTGCGTCTAGAACGATGTCAACGTGCTGCAGGTCGACCTCGAGAGCGGGCTCTCGCTTTTCGCCGACCAGTCCTTCGACTCGGTGATCCTTTCCGAGACGCTGCAGACCATTCACCGCACCGAGTTTTTGATGCGCGAGATGCTGCGCGTCGGGCGCGAGGCGGTCGTCAGCTTCCCGAACTTCGGCCACTGGGGCGCGCGCCTGCAGGTGCTTCTCGGCCATATGCCGGTCTCCGAAACGCTGCCCTACCCGTGGTACGAGACGCCGAACGTCCACCACTGCACGATTGCCGACTTCGAGGATCTGTGCCGGCGCCTGGGCGTGCGCATCCGCGAGCGCCTGGTGCTGAATGACGGCAAGCCCGTCACCTGGCTGCCGAATCTCCTCGGCAGCATCGCCCTCTACCGCTGCACTGCCGGATAGCGTTTACGCAGTTAACCGCCGCGTAGTCCGACTTGATCCGGTTGGCGATGCGCTCGCCGACGGGCACGTCTCTCGCTGAATCTGCGCTGCGGACACGGCCATGATCAGGAAGCTCGCCAACGGCGGATACCGCTTGTACTCCCGCAAGGTAAATCCGAG
>JAEKLK010000148.1 GCA_019509895.1 Betaproteobacteria bacterium
GAGCGCGATGCCGAAATTGACGCCGCCGGCGACAAGGCCCTTCGCCGCCGCAATGAGCAGCGCGTCACCGCCGGAAACGCGCCGGGTGAAGTTGTTGTCGAGCGCCCATGCACCACAGGCTGCGGCAATGAATAAAGGCCCCGCGAGGCTCGCGGTGCGTGGCGCGCTTTGCCACGAGAGCAGTACGCCTCCCGCGACGATCGCCAGCATGCCCAGCAAGATGCGGCGGTCGACGTTCTCGCGGAACACGACCCAGGCGAGCGCCGCCGTGAGCACCGCCTCGAGATTGAGTAGCAGCGAGGCGCTGGCCGCGTCGGTGCGCGCAAGGCCGTACATGAGGAACGCCGGGCCGGCGATGCCGCCCGCGGCGATCGCGGCCGCGAGCCACGGCCAATCGCCGCGCGCGAGCCGCGGCGCATGCTCGGGACGTATGACCCGGCGCAGCGCGAGCCCGACCCCGAGGCCGATGCCGCTGCCGAGATAGAGGACACCGGCCAGCACGAGCGGGGTCATCGCGCCGACCAGCAGCTTGGCAAGGGGCGTGCTGGCGCCGAAAAGGACGGCAGACAGCAGGGCGTAAGCAATCGCGCGCCGGCGCATGGCAATATGCTAGAGCAGCATGCGGGGACGACGGCAGACTCCCCGCCTCACAGACGCGCAAGCGTCCAAGCTCTGCTCTGACCCGGCGCGTGCGCCGGAAGGAGCCACCATGAAAGAAGCCTGCATCGCCGCAGTCACCATCTTCGCCACGAGCGCAGCATTCGCCGAGACCATTAACTTCGACGGCGACACGCCGGGCCCGCTGCCGAATACATGGCAGCAGGGCGTGACCGGCAACGGCAAGCCGCGCTGGGCCGTGAAAGCCGATCCGTCGGCGCCGAGCAAGCCGAACGTGCTCGAGCAATCGGGCAGCGGCACGTTTCCGTGGTGCGTGCTCTCGGGCAGCAAACTCGAGAACGGCTTCGTCGAAGTGCGCTTCAAGTCGATCTCAGGGCGTGAAGATCAGGCCGGCGGCGCGATGTGGCGCTGGAAGGACGGCGACAACTATTACGTCGCGCGAGCGAACGCGCTGGAGAACAACGTCTCGCTCTACCACACGACGAATGGGCGGCGTAACACGATCAAGTACGTCGATGCGCCCGTGCCGAAGAACGTCTGGCACACGCTGCGCGTCGAGTTCGCCGGCCGCCGCATCAAGGTGGCGCTCGACGGCAAGACCTACATCGATCTTGAAGACACGCACATCAGCGGCCCTGGCGCTGTCGGCCTCTGGACCAAGGCCGACAGCGTGACCGCGTTCGACGACTTCAGCTACGGCGCCCAGTAGTCATGCGGGCGCCAAACGCGCGTCCTAGTCGTCGTCGCCTTTGCGCAGGCCGGGGTTGGGCTCGACGCCCATGCCGCTGCGAATGATGCGGCCGTTGACGAAGATGTTGTCGACCACTGTTAAGCCGATGCCCGCCGGATTGCCCGCGTCGCCGCTGGGGCGCGGTGCCGTCGGCGTATCGGTGCCTTCGTCGAGGATGAGCGAGATGCTCTCGATCGTGCTTCCCGGCGGAATCGGCGGGAAGGACTCGGCCGGGTTCGACGTCTCGAAGCGCACCCGCGACCACTGGAGAGGATCCTGCTCTGCGGGCGTGGGCGTGGAATCGTTGGAGCAGCCGCCCACGAACGAGGATCCCTCGCCGCCGCTCGGCAGCCTATAGGTCACCTCGAAGCGCGGTGCACCTGCGCCGCAATGTCCGCCGTCGCGATAGTCATATCCGAGCTGGAAGGTAGGCGTGACGGTCATGCCCTTAACGCCGGTAATGCGCGCGCCGGCCGCCGAGCAGTCCGCCGTCGGCCCGTTCTTCGAGAGCAGCAACCCCCGATGCGGATCGGCCTTATTGGGATTGGTCGCCAGGTCGGCCGCGGTGGTGTTCGCGCCGCCGTTGTCGGGCAATCCCGCGCCGCCCAGCCATGCGGCCGTGACGATGCGCGAGCCGGCGGGATAAGTGACGCCCGGCGTTATCTCGCCGCAGTCGCCGGGCCCACCGACGAAAACGAACGGATCAGCTCTCAGACGGTGTTCTTTATCCCCATCGTCAGCGACCGCATTTATAGGAACGCTCAGCACCATGGCCATGGTGAAGAGGCCAGCAGCGAACGGACTGGACACATCGCGTTTCATCGTGATCTCCCCGGTTGATGTGGATGCGCAAGTCGGCGCGTAACGCGATCCGCGAGCGCCACTTCAGTATGACCAACCAAATTTGGCGGCGTCAATCGCGGCTGCTTGCGACGATGTCAGCTTCGACTCGCGGCCGCCGGAGCGAAGCCCGTGTAGAGAAGATCGAAGACGCGCAGCGCCTCGACGAGAAGCGCGTCGTCGCTCGCCGCCTTTTCGCGCGCGCCCTTAAGCATCGTCTCGAGTCCTTTCGCTTCCGGCACCGGAATCCCTCCCGCGTCCAGGCAATGGACCGCCGCGCCCAGCCGGCGGATCGCGGCGTCACGTGTGAGGCCGAAGCTCTCGGCCAGCACCTCGAACGTCACCAGGCCGCGCGCGTGGGTGAAGTCGGCGCCGTCGAAATCGAAGCCGATGGCGTGGCGCGGCAGCGCGCGTGGCGTCTCAAGCCAGACGAACTTCGCTTCGCGGTCGATGAAGCGCCGGATCAGCCAGGCGCTCGCCAGTCGGTCCACCCATGGCCGCTGGCGCGTCGCCCAGGTGCGCCTGCGGTAGCGGGCGGGCGAAAGCTCTTTTACGCGCCGGCGTGAAGCGCGCGGCTCGCCGCTGGCATACGCCGTCTCATAGCGTTCCTTGAGCTCCGCCATCGCGCGTACCGCCTGCTCCTTGGCGCCGCTCGGGAAGAAATCGGTGGCCGCGAGCTTGTCGAGCGAGCGTTGCAGGCGCGAGACGGCCGTCAATGCCTTGCGCGCGCCGAGGCGCGGCAGCGCCCGCACCGTGGCGTCGATGCGCTCGGCGAGCGCGCCGTATTCGGTCCTTCGGTCGAAGAGCGTCTCCGGCGCCTCGCCATCGCCCAAGGCTAGCGTCGCGAACATCGCCGTGCCGCCCGCCGCGCGAATCGCACTCTGCAGCTTGCCAAGCATGGCGCGATCGGCGCGCCCGACCGGCACGACGTAGACACCATCGCGCAGCACGCCCCAGCCGCCGTCTTTCAGCGCGCGCCACACGCGCATGCGCAGCGTGGCGTGCCGGCTCGGCAGGCTGAGGATGAGCGTGTCCAATTGCATGTAGCGGTTATAACACTAAAGTGGCGATCAATACGGCAAAGCGTTGACAGCGCCAAGCCACCGGGCGTACGGTGCTGGTTGTAGGCGCGATTGCGCCTAGCCGGGTCCACCGCAGACACCCGGTCTGAAAGACAAGTTGTCCAAGCGCTGCTCGATTTTCCCCACCGTGGGGAAGGAGGGCATATGTACAGCGCATGGATCGCCTTCGGCGGCGCCTCACTACTCATCGCACTCTCGGCGTGCCGGTCCGAGATTCCGTCCGTGCAAAGCAGCGCCGGCCCGGTATCGAGTGAGGTCGGCATGGCGCGGGAACTGCACGACGCCGCGCGTCAACGCATCTGGCGCCTAACGCAAACCGGCCTGGCGCTCCAAAACGAGACGAGCGGCGAGACGCAGATCGTGCCGCTTCCGAACTGGCTCTGGGCTCATGCCGAATACGCAGGTTGCCTGCCGGATCTGGCGCTCGGCCCGACCGGCGAAGTCGTAGTGACCAGCAACATCACGCCGACGCTCTGGCGCGTCGATCCGCAGACGCTGGCCGTGACCGAACGGACGCTTTGGCTCAACGCGGAGTACGGCAAGGAGGTTGGCTTTACGGGCCTCGTCTACTCGCCGCGGCAGGACGTGTACTTCGCGGTGAGCGCGCTGCACGGCTCGTTGTGGCGCATCGATCCGCAGTTGCGCAAGGCGCAGATGCTGATGCTGCAGGAGCCGCTGCGCGGCGCGTGCAGCGTCCGGCTGCGCGCCCGCGCCGAGCGCGTGGAGCGATTGACCGGCCTGTGCATCAGCACGGAAAGCGGCACGCGCAATCTGGTTGTGGCACCCGATCAACGCTCCGCGCATGCGCGTCCTGAGCCTTGTGTCGAAGGACCCAATGGCGCCGACGTGGCGTTCGCGAGGTAAGCCGCACAGACCGCCTTTCTCGACTGCCTCAAAGGCCCCCAAGTAGCCGCCGTCCTCCGGGCGCGCGGCATGGAACCTCCCGACCTGGCGTTCGCGAGGTAGGCCATGAGACACGCAATCAGCGACTTCCTCAAAGGCCCCCAAGTTGTCGCCGCCCTCCAGGCGCGCGGCATGGAACCTCAATAAGGAGACATCATGCGCTACACCCTGAAACCCATTCATTGCCGCCCGTGGACGCTCTCCTATCTTTCGGTGAAGCTCATCGAGAGCCATTACGAGAACAACTACGGCGGCGCGCTGCGGCGCCTGAACGCCATCACGGAGCAACTCGAATCGCTCGATTTCGAAAAGACGC
>JAEKLK010000149.1 GCA_019509895.1 Betaproteobacteria bacterium
TCGCTCAAGCCCGCCTTCCGCAAGGACGGCACTGTGACGGCCGCCAATTCGAGATCGATCTCCGACGGCGCCGCCGCGCTGGTGATGATGCGCCGCTCCACCGCGGAGCGTCGTGGCCTCGCGCCGCTCGCCGTGGTGATCGGCCAGTCGACGCACGCACAGGAGCCGGGCCTCTTCACCACCGCCCCGGTCGGCGCGATCGCCAAGCTTTTCCAGCGCACCGGCTGGAACGCGAAGGACGTCGACCTGTTCGAAATCAACGAAGCCTTCGCCGTCGTCACCATGGCGGCGATGAAGGAGCACGGCCTGCCGCACGAGAAGGTGAACGTGCACGGCGGCGCCTGCGCGCTCGGCCATCCGATCGGCGCTTCGGGCGCGCGTATCCTGGTGACGCTGATCGGCGCGCTGCGCAAGTACGGCAAGCGGCGCGGTGTCGCCAGCCTGTGCATTGGCGGCGGCGAGGCGACGGCCATGGCGGTCGAACTGGTTTGATGAAGCGAGCGCTGCAAGCGCTGCTCGACAATTCGCGCTTCCTGCGGCCTTATGCCTTTCGCGTGGTGAGCGTGAAGAAAGGCGGCGAATGCACGCTCGAGCTGCCGCACCACCCCAACCTCGAGCGTCCCGGCGGCATCATCAACGGCCCGGCGTTGATGGCGGCGGCCGACTGCGCCATGTGGCTCGCCATCAAGGCAAAGCTCGGCGTCGAGGGTGATGCGCTCACCAGCGAGCTGAACACCGCGTTCCTCGCGCCCGCCAAGGGCGAGCACGTGTACTGCACCGCGCGTATCCTGAAGTTCGGCCGGCGACGCATCTACGGCGTCGCCGAGTGCCACGGCAAGCGCGGCGGTCTCTTCACGCATCACACGCTAACTTACGTACGGCCCGATTGATGGACCACGCCGAGATCCGCGAAGCCGTCCGGCGCTACGCGCGCGAGCAGCTCGCACCGCACGCCGCGCGCTGGGACCGCGACAAGGAGTTTCCACGCACCGCGCTGAAGGGCCTCGCCGCCATGGGCCTCTATGGCATCGCCATACCGGAGCAGTGGAGCGGCGCCGGGCTCGACTACAGCGCCATGGCGATCGCCTGCGAGGAGATTGCTGCGGGCGACTGCGCCTCCTCGACCATCATCGCGGTGAACAATCTCGTTGCCGGAATCCTGAACGGCTACGGCAACGATGAGCAGAAGCGCCGCTACCTCGTGCCGCTCGCCAAGGGCGAGATGCTCGGCGCCTTTGCCCTCACCGAGCCGCAGGTCGGCTCCGATGCCGCGGCGATCACGACGCGTGCCGAGCGCCAGGGGCCGCACTACGTGCTGAACGGCGTCAAGCAGTTCATCACCTCGGGCAAGAACGCCGACATTGCCGTCGTTTTCGCAGTGACCGACAAGGCTGCCGGCAAGAAAGGCATCAGCGCCTTTCTCGTGCCGACAAAGATGCCCGGCTACGTGGTCGCGCGCATCGAAGACAAGCTCGGGCAACGCGCTTCCGACACGGCGCAGATCGCGCTCGAGAACTGCAAGCTGCCCGCGGATCACCTGCTCGCGCAGGAAGGCGTCGGCTATCGCATCGCGCTCGCCGACCTCGAGTCCGGCCGCATCAACGTGGCCGCGCAGGCGACCGGCGTCGCGCGCACCGCGCTCGAGGCAGCGACCGCGTACGCCAAGGAACGCAAGAGCATGGGCAAGCCGCTCTTCGAGCACCAGGCGATCAACTTCCGCCTCGCCAACATGGCCACGGAAGTCGAAGCGGCGCGGCAGCTCTACCTGCACGCGGCGCGGCTGCGCGATGAGGGAAAGCCGTGCATCCGCGAAGCGTCGATGGCCAAGCTGTTTGCATCCGAGATGGCGGAACGCGTGTGCTCCGACGCCATCCAGATCCACGGCGGCTATGGCTACGTCACCGACTTCCCGGTCGAGCGCCTGTGGCGCGACGTGCGCGTGACGCAGATCTACGAGGGCGCGAACGATATCCAGCGGATGGTGATCGGCCGCACGCTCGGCGAACCGTGAGCGCCCTCCGGAGCCAGCTCAACACGCGCTCGGCCGAGTTCCGCGCCAACGCCGAGCGCATGAAAGTGTTGGTCGACGATCTCAAGCAGAAAGTCGCCACGGTGAGCATCGGCGGCGACCAGGCCGCCCGCGACAAGCACACGGCGCGCGGCAAGATGCTGCCGCGCGAGCGCGTGCACGCGCTGCTCGATCCCGGCTCGCCGTTCCTCGAGATCGGCCAGCTCGCCGCCTGGGGTATGTACTCGGGCGACGTCCACAGCGCTTCCATCATCTGCGGCATCGGCCGCGTCTCGGGACGTGAGTGCGTGATCGTGGCGAACGACGCCACCATCAAGGGCGGCACGTATTATCCGATGACCGTGAAGAAGCACCTGCGCTCGCAGGAGATCGCGGCGCAGAACCGCCTGCCGTGCATCTACCTCGTCGATTCCGGCGGCGGTTATCTCCCCGAACAGGACAACGTCTTTCCCGACCGGGAGCATTTCGGCCGCATCTTCTACAACATCGCCAACATGTCGGCCGCGGGCATCCCGCAGATCGCGTGCGTCATGGGCTCCTGCACCGCCGGAGGCGCCTATGTGCCCGCGATGTCCGACGAGTCGATCATCGTCAAGGGGCAAGGCACGATCTTCCTCGGCGGCCCGCCGCTCGTGAAGGCGGCCACCGGCGAAGTGGTGACGCCGGAAGAGCTCGGCGGCGCCGAAGTACATACCCGCATTTCCGGCGTTGCCGACCACTATGCGCTGAACGATGCGCATGCGCTCTCGCTCGTGCGGCGCATCGTCGCCAACCTGAATTACCGTAAGGACGTGCAAGTCCAGCTGCGCGAGCCGCGCGAGCCGCTCTATTCGGCGGAAGAAATGTACGGCGTCATCCCGGCGGATGTGCGCAAACCTTACGATGTGCGCGAGCTCATCGCGCGCATGGTGGATGGCTCCGAGCTCGACGAGTTCAAGCAGAACTACGGCACCACGCTCGTCACCGGCTTCGCGCACCTGCACGGCTATCCGATCGCGATCCTCGCCAACAACGGCATCCTCTTCTCCGAATCGTCGCTCAAGGCGACGCATTTCATCGAGCTCGCCGCGCAGCGCGGCATCCCGCTGGTCTTCCTGCAGAACATCACCGGCTACATGGTGGGCAAGAAATACGAGGCCGGCGGTATCGCCAAGGACGGCGCCAAGATGGTGACCGCCGTCGCCACCGCGGCGGTACCGAAGTTCACGCTGATCGTCGGCGGCTCGTTCGGCGCGGGCAATTACGGCATGTGCGGCCGCGCTTACGGCCCGCGCTTTCTCTGGATGTGGCCAAACGCGCGCATCTCGATCATGGGGGGCGAGCAAGCCGCGAGCGTGCTCGCGACCGTGCGCGGCGACTTCAAGTCGCGCGGGGACGAAGAGAAGTTCAAGCAGCCGATCCGCGAGCAGTATGAGCGCCAGGGCCATCCGTATTACGCCAGCGCGCGCCTTTGGGACGACGGCGTCGTCGACCCGGCCGACAGCCGGCGGCTTCTCGGCCTCGCCATCTCGGCATCGCTCAACGCGCCGATCGAGAAGACGCGCTTCGGCGTTTTCAGGATGTGAGCCGCATGTCGGAACACCAAGCCACCGTCGAATGGGCCCGCCAGGGTGAGTTCAAGTACGAGACGTATCGCCGCCAGCATGTCTGGCGCTTCGAGGGCGGCATCATCGTTCCCGGCTCCGCAGCGCCGGCCAACATACCGAAAACCGCGCCCTCGGATGCCGGCGTCGATCCGGAGCAGGCGTTCGTCGCCTCGCTTTCGTCCTGCCACATGCTCTGGTTCCTGCACCTGGCGTGCAACCGCAAGTACGTGATCGACCGCTACGTCGACGAGGCCGTCGGGGTGCTCGACAAGGACTGGATGTCGAAGGTGACGCTGCGTCCGCGCGTCACTTTCTCGGGCAAGGCGCCGAGCGAGGAGGAGCACCGCGCGCTGCATCACAAGGCGCACGAGAAGTGCTTCATCGCCAACTCGGTCAAGACCGAAGTCGTGGTCGAGCCGTCGATAGTAGAAAAAGCGGCATGAGCATCCTGGTCGAGCGCAAGGACGGCGTCGGGCGCATTACCCTCAACCGTCCGGAAGTGCGCAACGCGTTCGACGACGCGCTGATTGCCGCGCTCGCGAAGAGCCTCGCCGAGCTCGACGCCGACAGCTCGGTGCGTGCCGTGGTGCTCGCC
>JAEKLK010000150.1 GCA_019509895.1 Betaproteobacteria bacterium
TGGCGTAGATCAGCACGCGGCTCGCGAAGCTGACGTAGAACAGGTTGTCCATCGCCTGCATGACGAGCGGGAAGATCGCCAGCACGACAAATACGATGAGAGGCGCCGCTCTCGCCCTGATCATCCGCGCGCCGGGAAAAGGCCCTGCGGTCGGAAATAGAGCACGACCGCCATCAGCAGGTAGATGAGCACCGACGCGATTGCCGGTCCCGCCGCGCTCGCGAACTGCGGCGGCAGGAAGACTCCGAAGAAGAGCGGCAGGAAGGCGCGCCCGCCCGTGTCGACGATGCCCACCAGCAGCGAGCCGACGAACGCGCCGCGGATCGAGCCGGTGCCGCCGATGACGATGACGACGAAGGCGAGGATCAAGATGTTCTCGCCCATGCCGACCTGCACCGCGAGGATCGGCCCGAGCATGGCGCCGGCGAGCGCGCAGAGCGCGGCGCCGAGCGCGAAGACGGCGGTGAAGAGCCGGCGGATGTTCACGCCCATGGCGATCGCCATCTCGCGGTTCGAGGCACCCGCCCGCACCAGCATCCCCACCCGCGTCTTCGCCACCAGCAGATAGAGGAGCAAGGCGACCACCGCGCCGACGGCGATGATCGCCAGTCGATAGGAGGCGTATTGCATGCCCCCGGGCAGCGTTACCGGTCCCGCGAGATCGGCCGGCGTATTCAGCAGCATCGGCTGCGAGCCCCACACAATGCGCACCACTTCGTTGGCGATCAGAATGATGGCGAAAGTCGCGAGCACCTGCGTGAGGTGGTCGCGGCCGTAGAGGCGGCGAAGGAGCGACATCTCGAGCAGCGCACCGACGATCGCGGTGGCGACGAGCGCGAGCGCCATGCCGCCCCAGAACGAGCCCGTCATCTGCGAGAAGCTCGCCATGAAATACGCGCCGATCATGTACAGCGAGCCGTGCGCGAGGTTGATCATGTCCATGATGCCGAAGACGAGCGTCAACCCGGCGGCGAGCAGGAACAGCATCAGCCCGAACTGCAGGCCGTTCAGCGTCTGCTCGAGGAAGAGACTCGCTGGCATCAGAAAATGGTGACAGTCACCATTTGAAAATGGTGACTGTCACCGATTTCCATCAGGCTACTTCATGCCGCAGTCTTTGAGCCAGAAGTCCTGGTGCTGCTTGAGGATGGTGTCGACCTTGCGGTTGACGATGCGGCCGTCCTTGTCCTTGACGAGCTCGCGCACGTAGTAGTCCTGGATCGGCGTGCCGTTGGCCGCCTCCTTGAACGAGCCGCGTGGGGTCTTGGCGCGCTCGGGCGCGCTCATCAGCGCCGCGCGGAACGCCTTCTCGTCCTCGACCTTGCCCTTCGCGTCGCGCACCGCCTGATCGATGATCAGCGCCGTGGTGTAACCCTGCTCGGCAAAGAGCGAAGGAAGGCGCTTGTACTCCTTCTCGAACTCGGCGACGAACTTCCGGTTGCCCTCGTTATCGAGGTCGTAGGCCCAGTGCGACGTGTCGAAGAGGCCCAGCATCGGATCGCCGACCGCGCGCACGATGTCCTGGTCCGAAGCGAAGCCCGGCACTATGAGCTGCATTTCCTTCGGCAGGCCGGCGGCGTTGAACTGCTTGATGAAGTTGATGCCCATGCCGCCCGGCAGGAAGGCGTAGACGGCATCCGGCTTCGCCGCGCGCAGCTGCGCGAGCTCGGTGGAGTAGTCGAGCTGGTTCAGCTTCGGATACACCTCGGCGACGATGTTGCCCTTGTACATGCGCTTGAAGCCGGTGAGCGCGTCCTTGCCCGCCGGATAGTTCGGCGCGATGAGATACGCGTTCTTGTAGCCCTTCGATTGGGCAAAGGCGCCAGCCGCCTCGTGATGCGCCTCGTTCGGCCACGAGGCCGAGAAGAAGTACGGGCTGCAGCCTTTGCCGGTGATGGTCGTCGGCGTGGCGTTCGGCGCGACGTAGAACACCTTGGATTCGTTGATCGTCGGCCACACCGCAAGCATGACGTTCGAGAACACCACGCCGGTCATGAGATTCACGCGGTCGCGCTTGAGCAGCCGCTCGGCGAGCTGCCTGCCGGTGTCCGGGTTGAGCGTATCGTCGGCGAAGATCATTTCGGTCGGCAGGCCGCCGAGCTTGCCGCCCGCGAGCTTCAACGCGAGATTGAAGCCGTCGCGGATTTCGATACCGATCGAGCCAGCCGGGCCCGAGAGCGTCGAGAGAAAACCGATCTTGAGCTCGCTCGCCGCTTGTGCGCTGAACGCGAGCAATGCGCCGATGGCGACGCCCGCAAGTTTGCCTTGCATACACCCTCCTCGTTGAGCGCGGGGATTCTAACCATTTTGTGGTTCAATGCCTTATGCCTTTCCGCGCGCGCGTTCCCGATGGCAAGCGGCTCGCTCGCAACGCCGATGCGGCGGCGGTGAAGCGCCGCGCGCTCGAGCTCGGCGCCGATCTCGCCGGCGTCGCCTCGGCGGCGACGCTGAACGCGTTTCCGCCCGATCCGCGCTGGCCGCAAACGCCGGAGCGCATCCTGCCTTCGATCAAGAGCGTGATCGTGCTCGTGCAGCGCATTCCGGCCGGCGCCTTCCGTGCCGTGTCGAACGTGCCGGTGCAATACATGGACATGCTGGTGCTGCGCAAGATGGACAAGATTGCGTACCGCCTCGCCGACGAGCTCGAGCGCGCCGGACACCCGACCTTCGTCACGGCGGCGCAGGAGACCGACTGGAATCTCAAGCGCGCCTCCTATGGCAGCCTGTCGACGCGGCATCTCGGCGTGGAAGCCGGCCTCGGCACGCTCGGGCTCGAAGTGAACATCCTCACGCCGGAGTTCGGCCCGCGCATTTATCTCACGGGCATCCTGAGCGAGCTCGAGCTCGAGCCGGATCAGCGCATCACCGAGCAGGTGTGCATCGGCGAATCATGCAGCCGCTGCCTGCACGCCTGTCCACCCAACGCGGTCCTGCACTGGGGCATCGACAAGCGCGGCTGCGCCACCGAGGCGCAGGAATTCGGCTTCATGACCATGCTGCAATTCATGGAGCGCGTGATCGACGCTGCGCCGGAGCAACGCTCCGCCATGTTGAAAACGCGCGATCTGTTCGGCTTCTGGCAAGGCTTGCTGCGCGTCGTCGGCTCGTTCGGCGACTGCCCGCGCTGCCTCGCCGTCTGCCCGGTCGGCAACGACTATCACGCCCATCTCGCCGACGTGCAAAAGCAAATCCCCGAGCGCACGCCGGAGAAAGATGCGATCCAGAAGCGCTGGCGCGAGGCGCGCAAGGCCGGAGAGCCGATCGCCGGGCTGTCCGAATGGAATGCGCGCTGGGTGGGGCCCGAGGGCTACAAGGGGATGGTGGCGCGCCAGCTCCAGGAGTTCAAACGCAAGCAAAGGGAGCTTAGTGGAGATCTTCAGGAAGCCGCTCACAGCGAGCCAGATCAAGGCTAAGGCGCGCGAGCTTGGCGCCGACCTCGTCGGCATCGCCGAGGGCACGCGGCTCGACACCTCGCACATCACCCAGCTCGACGGCGGCCGCATCATCGTGCTCGCGAAGCACCTCAGCGACGGCGTCGCTCGCATCCGCCGCTGGGACGACCGCCACAAGTACTACAACGACGAGCTCGCGCTCACGCATCTGGAAGAAACGTCGCTCGAGCTGGTCTACTGGCTCGAAGACTGCGGCTATCCGGCGCTGATCGTGCCGCCGACGCATGTCGATCCGTCGCAATATCGCGACCAGCCGAACGAGCACATGGCGCCGATGCTGTCGCTGCCGCATGCGGCGGTCGAAGCGGGCCTCGGTACGCTCGGCCTCAACCTGCAGCTCCTCACGCCCGAATACGGCCCGCGCGTCGTCCTCACCGCCATTCTCTGCTCGGTGGACGTCGACTGCGACCAGCCGATGACCCACGCGCTCTGCCTTGGCCCGACTTGCGGCCGCTGCCTCAAGACCTGTCTCGCTGACGCCGTGCACGAATGGGAGCGCGACTGGCCGGCCTGCGACCGCTACCGCTCCCCTCACGGCTTCGCCCAGCTCACCGAGCACCTCGACCGCATTATCGAATCCGGCGACGCCGCAACGCGGAAACAACTGCTCCGCTCGGAGGCGAGCTTCAACCTATGGCAAAGCATCCTGCGCGGCTCGGGCGTCATCACCGGCTGCCGCCGCTGCGCCGACGTATGCCCGGTCGGCGCCGACTACGAAGCCATGCTCGCCGATGCGCACACCGAGATCC
>JAEKLK010000151.1 GCA_019509895.1 Betaproteobacteria bacterium
CCTGCATCTCGCGGAGATCAGGGCCGAGCGGCTCGACGAGCTCAAGCGCAAGCTCAATCCCGCGAGCGCGAGCGGCGATTACAAGCAGATCCTCGGCAATCGCGAGATCGAGGTGGTGTACATCTCCGCGACGCCGGAGAGCACGCACTACCCGATCGCGCGCGATGCGCTCAATGCGGGCAAGCACGTGTTTCTCGAGAAGCCGATCGCCATGAGCCTCAAGGACGCCGATGAGCTGATCGCGCTAGCCAAGGCCAGGAACGTGAAATTCACGATCGGCTATTCGCAGCGCTTCAATCCCAAGTACGCGTACGTGCGTAAGTGCCTGCGCGACGGCACGATCGGCAAGCCGGTGACGGCGCTCGTCTCGCGCCACATCACGCGCATGCTCGGCACCAAGATCAGCGGCCGCTCGAAGCTCTCGCCCGCGGCGATGGAGGCGACGCACGATCTCGATTTCGTCTTCTGGTGCCTGGAGCCGGCGAAGCCGGTGCGCGTCTATTCGCAGGTGAACTACGGCGCCATGCGCGCCATGAGCGGCGGCGACGTGCCCGACCAGCAGTGGGTCATGGTGACGATGGACAACGGCATGTCGGTGGTGGTCGGCGGCGGCTGGAGCCTGCCGCTCGGCTATCCCAACTTCTCGACCACCTGGATCGAGATGATCGGCACCGATGGTGCCGTCATGGTCGATGACAGCCATCGCGACGTCGTGCTGAACACGGTGCAGAAGGGCATGCAGCTGCCGATGTCGACCATGCCGGGCGAGTTCGTCGACCACACCTACGCCGGGCCGATGGCGCCCGAGACGGTGCATTTCCTCGAGGCTGTGGTGCACGACCGGCCGGTGATGGTCACGCCCGAGCACGCGCGCATGGTGATGGAGGTCTACATGGCCGCCGACATCTCCGCCGAGCGCAACGAAGCCGTCACGCTGCCGCTCAAGGCCTCGCTCCGCGCAGCAGCGTAGATGGCGCGGCGCGGTCCCAAGCGTATCGGCCTCGCCATCATCGGCGCCGGACGGGTCGGCCTCTTCCGTGGAGAGGTGGCCGCCCGCCATCCCGCGGTGGACTGGATCGGTGTCGCCGACCTCAAGGCCGATCGCGCAAAGCTGGTCGGCGACAAGTGCAAGGCCGAGTTCGTCACCGATGACTTCCGCGCGCTGCTGGCACGGTCGGAGGTGACCGCGGCCGTCATCTCGACCGACGAGCACATGCACGTCGAGCCGATCCTCGCGGCGGTCGAGCGCAAGCTGGCGCTGATGATCGAGAAGCCGCTCGCCACCGAGCTGCCCCATTCGGCGCGCGTTCTCGCCGCGATCCAGGCGGCGAAGGTCGACGCGGTCGTCGGCTATACCCAGCGCTTCCGCCGCCGCTGGCTCGCGGCGAAGGAGAAGGTGCGCACCGGCACGCTCGGCGACGTCACGCTCGTCACCTCGCGCGCGTTCATGAACCGACTGGTGGCGCTCGACAACTACAAGCGCACGAGCGACGCCTCCAAGATTTCGCCGATGGTGATCTCCGGTACCCACGCGCTCGACATCGTCATGTGGATGATGGAAGCGAAGAAGCCGGTCGAGATCTACGCGCGCTCGGTCGACAAGGCGCTCGGCCCGCTCTGCAAGGGCATCGACGCGACTGCCGGGTTGATCACGTTCGAGGACGGCAGCCTCTATCACGCGGTCATCTCGTGGGCCCTGCCGGTCGTCTGGCCCGGCGCCGTATACAGCCTGGAAGTCGGCATCACCGGCACCGACGGCGTCCTGACCATCGACGATACGCATCGCGACATCGTGCTCGCGACGAGCAAGGAGAGCGGCGAGGGCTACGCGCCCGACAAGGTGCGCCGCGTCGACTTCCTCGGCAGCTATCCGCCCGGCGACATGGCGCTTGGCGAGCTGCGCGGGCCGATGCGCGAGGAGACCGAGCAGTGGCTGAACCGTATCTCCATGGGCCTTACGACGCAGCACGCGACGGCCGCCGAGGCGCATAACCGGCTCATGCTCACCAAGGCCTTCGACAAGTCCGCGCGGGTGAAGAAACCCATTGCGCTCCCCATCGACGACGAATGAAACGCATCCTGCTCTTGCTGCTCGCCGCGCCGCTTGTGGCGCTGGCCCAAAATTACCCATCCAAGCCGGTCCGCATGGTCATTCCGTTCGCGCCGGGCGGCGCCTCCGACTTCGTCGGCCGGATCATGCAGCCGAAGATGGTCGAGCTCCTGGGCCAGCCGATCGTGGTCGAGAATCGCGCCGGCGCCGCGGGCAGCATCGGCGCGGAAGTGGCGGCGAAGTCGGCGCCGGACGGCTACACGATCTTCCTCGGCAATGTCGGCTCGATCGCCATCAATCCCGGCGTCTATCCGAAGCTCGGCATCAATCCGGTGAAGGACTTCATCGCCGTGACGCAGGTGGTCGACGTGCCGAGCATCCTCATCGTCCATCCCTCGGTGCCGGCGAGCAGCGTGAAGGAGCTGGTGGCGTACGCGAAGGCGAATCCAGGCAAGCTCAACTTCGCCTCGCCGGGCTCGGGCAGCCTCGATCGCCTGGAGATGGAGCTCTTGCGCAAGCTCGAGAAGCTCGACATGGTGCACGTGCCCTACAAAGGTGGCGCTGGCCCGGCGACCGCGGGCCTCATGGGTGGCGAGACGCAGCTCATGTTCGCGACGGCCGCCTCCGCGATGCCCGGCGTGAAGGGCGGCCGCCTGAAGCCGCTCGCGGTGACCAGCACCAGGCGCATCGACACGCTGCCCGAGGTGCCGACGGTTGAGGAGGCCGGCTATCCCGATCTGAAGGCGGGCTCGTGGCAGGGCATCTTCGTGCCGACAGGCACACCGCGCGACGTGGTCGATCGTATATTCGCCGTCAGCACGCAGGTGATGAAGGATACGGATGTCATCAACCGCCTGAAGAACGGCGGCGCGGAAGCGGTGACGAGCGCGAGCCCGGCGGAGTTCCAGAAATACGTCGCCGCCGAGACCGAGCGCTGGGCGAAGATCGCGCGCGAAGCGGGTGCAACGCCGGACTGATGCTCAACGTCGCCGTCATTGGCCTCGGCTGGTGGGGCCGCATCATCGTCCCGCTGATCAAGAGCAGCTCGAAGCTGCGCGTCGTGCGCGTCGCCGATCCACTGCCCGCGGCGGCGCAATTCGCGCGCGAGCAGGAGCTACCGCTCGGCTCCTTCGACGATGTCCTCAAGGACAGGCACGTGCAGGGCGTCGTGCTGTGCACGCCGCACACCCAGCACACCGATCAGATCGTCCGTGCTGCGGGCGCGGGAAAGCACGTGTTCTGCGAGAAACCGCTCTCGCTCACGCGCGCCGACGTGCTGCGCGCGGTCGAGGCGTGCAACCGTGCGCGCGTGAAGCTGGCGGTGGGGCACGAGAAGCGCTTCGAGCCGCCGATCCAGGAGCTGATGCGTCTGGTGAAGTCGGGCGAGCTCGGCACGCCGCTGCAGGTCGAGGCGAATTTCGTACAGGACAAGTTCCTTTCGCTGCCGCCTGACAACTGGCGGCTGTCGGCGAAGGAGGCGCCCGCCGGCCCGATGACCGCGACCGGCATCCATCTGCTCGATCTTTCGGTGGGCGTGTTCGGGCCCGCCGAGCGGGTATTTGCGTCGGTGCGCCAGCTCGGCAGCCAGCTCGTGAATGGCGACACGCTCGGCATCCTGGTGAACTTCAAGAGCGGCGGTAACGCGCTGCTGGGCGCGGTCCTTGCGACGCCGTTCGACGGCCGCTTCGCCGTCTATTGCAACAAGGGCTGGGCCGAGGTGCGCGACAAGGCGCATCCGGAAGCGCCGCAGGGCTGGACGCTCACCGTGCATCGGCGCGGTGGCGAGAAGGCGGTGCGCGAGTTTTCGCCGGCGAAGGCGGTGCTCGGGAACCTCGAGGCGTTCGCCGACGCCGCGACCGGTGGCGCGCCCTATCCGGTGCCGCAGGCTGAGATGATCGCCAACGTCTCGGCGCTGGAAGCGATTTTCCGATCCGCCCAGACCGGGCGGGTCGAGCACGTGGAGAACTGATGCAACTCGGAACGTTCATGATGCCGCTGCATCCGCCGAAGCGGCAGCCGTATGAGACCTACGCCGAGGACCGCGAGGCGATCCTGCTCGCCGACAAGCTCGGCTACAAGGAGGCGCTGATCGGCGAGCACGTCACCGATCTCGCCGAGAACGTAACGTCCTGCTGCATGTTCCTCGCGAGC
>JAEKLK010000152.1 GCA_019509895.1 Betaproteobacteria bacterium
CTGAACGCCATCACCAACCCGGGAACGAACTCGTACAAGCGCCTGGTGCCGGGATTCGAGGCGCCGATCAACCTCGCCTATTCCGCGCGCAACCGCTCGGCGGCGTGCCGCATTCCGTACGTCTCGAGCCCCAACGCGCGGCGCGTCGAGGTGCGCTTCCCCGATCCGACGGCGAACTCCTACCTGGCATTCGCCGCCATGCTGATGGCGGGGCTCGACGGCGTGCAGAACAAGATCCATCCGGGCGAGCCGATCGACAAGGACCTCTACCACCTGCCGCCGGAAGAGGCGAAGAAGGTGCCGAACGTGTGCGCGTCGCTCGAGCAGGCGCTCTCCTGCCTCGAGGACGACCACGCGTTCCTCACGCGCGGCGGCGTGTTCTCCGAGGATTTCCTCGAGTCCTACATCGTTCTGAAGAACGAGGAGCTGACGCGCTTCCGCATGACCACGCATCCGATCGAGTTCGACATGTACTACGCGTCGTAATCCGAAGCCGGGCTGGTGCGTTAAGAGAAGGGGCGGCGCAGTTTTCCCTGCACCGCCCCTTTTTCATTGCTTTGATAGACTTGGTCCGATGTTGCAGCGCCTTGCCGTAATGCTAGTCGCCGCCCTGCTCGCGGCCGGGCCGGCGCGCGCGCAGGTGACCGAGATCTTCAAGTGCAAGAGCGCTGACGGCCGCTGGACCTACACCAACGACCGCGCCGAAGCCGAGAGGCAGAAATGCGAGGTGGTCACCCGCCAGGTGAACGTTGCGCCGACACCCAAGCCGACGCCGCCGCCGCCGCCGACAGCGAGCACGCGTAGCGCTCGCCCCGGAGAATTCCCGAAGGAATCGGCCTCCGAGCGCATGAGCGCGCGCGAGCGCCAGCGTGACATCCTCGAGAAGGAGCTCGCTACCGAGCAGGCGGCGCTCGGCAAGGCGAAAGAAGAGCTCGCCGCGCAGGAAGCCGTGCGCTCGGGAGACGAGCGGAACTACGCGCGCGTGCTGGAACGCCTGCAGCCTTACAAAGACAGCGTCGAAACACACGAGAAGAACGTCGAAGCGCTCAGGCGCGAGCTGAACAACCTGTACCGCTAGGTGGCCGCGCCCGCTGCCCAGTTCGCGGGACTCGAGCTGCTCGCCACGGCCGTTGTGGCGCTCGACGAGCAGTTCGTCGTCCGTTATGCCAATCCGGCCGCGGAGAACCTGCTCGCCACCGGCGCGAAGAGCCTGCTCGGCCAGCCCTTCCTGCAGCTCTTTGCCGAGCGCGCGGAGCTCGAGCACGCCCTTTCTGATGCGCTCACAACGTACTGGGATTACTCGGCGCAAAACGTGACCTACACTCGCGCGGGCCACGAGCCACGGCCGCTCGCTTGCGCCATGACGCGTATCGACGCGCAGCAATGTGCGCTGCTCGCCGAGCTGCGGCCGATCGAGGAGCAGTTGCGCCATGCGCGCGAGGAGCGCCTGGTGTTCGAGCAGCAGTCGAACCGCGAGCTGATCCGCAACCTCGCGCACGAGATCAAGAATCCGCTCGGCGGCCTGCGAGGGTCGGCGCAGCTCCTCGAGCGCGAGCTCGAGAAGGCGGAGCTGCGCGAATACACGCAGGTGATCATCAAGGAGGCAGACCGGCTGCAGCGGCTGATGGATCGCATGCTGACGCCGCATCGCGCGCCGCGCGTCGAGCCGCTCGGCATCCACGAGGTGCTGGAGCGAGTGCGGAGCCTGGTGGGCGCCGAGTTCGGGCTCGACATTCAGCGCGATTACGATCCCAGCCTGCCGCAGGTGATCGGCGATCGCGAGCAGCTCATCCAGGCGGTACTCAACATCGCGCGCAACGCTGCGCAGGCAGGCGCCGCGAGCATCATGTTTCGTACGCGCGCCGTGCGGCAGATCACCATCCTGCGGCAGCGCCACAGGCTGGCATTAGAATTGCAAGTGATCGACGACGGGCCCGGCGTACCGGCGGAGATACAAGAGCGCATCTTCAATCCGCTCGTGTCCGGGAGGGAAGGCGGCACCGGCTTGGGACTTTCGCTCGCACAGACGTTCGTCCAGTATCACCAGGGCGTCGTTGAGTTCGAATCCCGCCCCGGCCGCACGATATTCAGGATCCTGCTGCCGCTGACATGAAACCGGTTTGGATCGTCGATGACGACCGCTCCATCCGCTGGGTGATCGAAAAGGCACTCAGCCGCGAAGGCATCGCCTTCAATTCGTTCTCCTCGGCGCAGGACGCGCTCGAAGCGCTTTCCGGCGGCGCGCCCGAAGTGCTGCTCTCCGACATCCGCATGCCGGGATTGTCTGGCCTCGAGCTTCTCAACGCGGTGAAGCAGCGCCATCCGGGCGTGCCGGTGATCGTCATGACGGCCTACTCGGATCTCGACTCCGCAGTCGCCGCCTTCCAGGGCGGTGCCTACGAATATCTGCCGAAACCCTTCGACATCGACCAGGCAGTCGAGCTGATCCGGCGCGCGCTCGACGAGAGCCGCCGCGAATCCGAGGCGGTCGAGCCGCCCGCCGAGACGCCGGAGATCCTCGGCCAGGCGCCGGCGATGCAGGAGGTATTCCGCGCCATCGGCCGGCTGTCGCAGTCAAGCGCCACCGTGCTCATCACCGGCGAGTCGGGCACCGGCAAGGAGCTTGTGGCGCGCGCGCTGCACCGTCATAGCGCGCGCGCTTCCAAACCATTCGTCGCCATCAACACGGCGGCGATGCCGAAGGACCTGCTGGAGTCGGAATTGTTCGGCCATGAGCGCGGCTCCTTCACCGGCGCACAGCAGCAGCGCCGCGGCCGCTTCGAGCAGGCCGAAGGCGGCACGCTCTTTCTCGACGAGATCGGCGATATGCCGGCGGAGCTGCAGACGCGCCTTCTGCGGGTGCTCTCCGACGCCACCTTCTATCGCGTCGGCGGCCATCAGCAGATCAAGGCGAATGTGCGCGTGATCGCCGCCACGCACCAGAACCTGGAGCAGCGCGTGCGCGAAGGCTCGTTCCGCGAGGACCTCTATCACCGTCTGAACGTGATCCGCCTGCGCCTGCCGAACCTGCGCGAGCGAGCCGAGGACATTCCGCTGCTCGCGAAGAACTTCCTCATGACGAGCGCCAGGCAGCTCGGCGTGGAGCCCAAACGCGTGTCGGAGGACGCGCTCGCGCATCTCTCCCGCCTCGCGTTCCCCGGCAACGTGCGCCAGCTCGAGAACCTGTGTCACTGGCTCACCGTCATGGCGCCGGGCCAGGTGATCGACGTGGCCGACCTGCCGGCGGAATTCCGCGAGTCGAGCGCGGCGGCCGCGTCCGACTGGTTGTCGGCCCTGGAGCACGAAGCCGAGCGGCGCCTCGCGCGCGGCGATACCGGCATCCTCGACGCGCTAAGCCGTCAGTTCGAGCGCGCGCTGATCTCCAAGGCGCTCGCGCGCACCGGCGGGCGGCGCATCGAGGCGGCCAACCTGCTCGGCATGGGGCGCAACACCATCACGCGCAAGATCGCCGAGCTCGGCATCGAGGACGGCGACAAGCCCGGCGCGGACTCGGAAGCCGCGTAGAAGCTAGGCGCTTTTCCTCGCCGGATCGGCTTTGACCCCGGCAGCGGCGGCGGGCTGCGCGCGGCGGTTGGCTTCAAGCTTCGCATCGACCAGGCGCACCGTTTCGTCCAGCACCGGCGAGCTCGTGCCCTTCTGCGCGGCGATCGCCTGCACCAGGCGGTCGACGCGCTCGATGTTCGGCGCACCGGCGTGCAGCGCGCGCGCCGCGGACGAGGGGCTGCCGAGGCTCTGCGCCGCAGCGGCGTACTTCTCGAACGGCACGAGGTCCTTCTGCTCTGCGCCGAGCGAGACGCAGAGCTTCACCACCCAGTCGTACATCGTGCGCGAGGCTTCGAGGTCGCCGTGCACGGCTTCCTTGATCGAGCGGATGCCGTCCTTCGTCACGCAGCGGTAGTTGCCGGCGATCAGCATCGCCCATTTCGCGAGCGGCACGAACACCGACTCGTGCACCTTCAGCTTCACCGGCAGCTCCAGGCCGTCGAAGCGCGCGGCTTCGATGTCGGCTTCGAGCCTGCGCAGGATCGCGGTGTGCGCGTCGGACTCGAAGCGCGCCGACTTGAAGTTGGTCGGCAGCCGCACCTGCAGCACGTTGACCTGTTCTTCCGGCGGACGAAATGCCTGCGGATCCGGGCTGCAGAGCGTCATGAACTTCGGCTCGCAGCTCGCCCATACGGAC
>JAEKLK010000153.1 GCA_019509895.1 Betaproteobacteria bacterium
GGCTATTACCGGCCGATGTACTACCACGCGCTCGAGGCTGGGCTTGATGCGCAGGGCGAGCTCATTGCCTGGCGCCAAACGATCGTCGGCCAGTCGATCCTCACCGGCACGTCATTCGAGCCGATGATGGTGAAGAACGGCATCGACGAAACGTCAGTCGAGGGCGCCGCCAACCTGCCCTACGCGATCCCCAATCGGCTGGTCGAGCTGCATTCGCCGCAGGTCGGCGTGCCGGTGCAGTGGTGGCGCTCGGTCGGCTCGACGCACACGGCGTACTCGACCGAGTGCTTCCTCGACGAGATCGCCGCCGCGACCGGCAAGGATCCGTTGGTGCTGCGGCGATCGCTCCTCGCGAGCCAGCCGCGGCACCTGTCGGTGCTCGAGCTCGCCGCCAAGCAGGCGGGATGGGGCAAGCCCCTCCCTAAGGATCATGCACGCGGCATCGCCGTGCACGAGTCGTTCAATACGGTGGTGGCGCAGGTGGTCGAGGTATCGCGGCGCAAGGACGCTGTGCACATCGAGCGCGTGGTGTGCGCGGTCGACTGCGGCGTGGCGGTCAATCCGCACATCGTTGCCATGCAGATGGAGTCGGGCATTGGCTATGGGCTCTCGGCGGCGCTTTCCGGGGCCATAACGCTCAAAGACGGGATGGTCGAGCAGTCCAACTTCCACGATTACACGGTGCTGCGCATGCCGCAAATGCCCCGGATCGAGGTCCATATCCTGCCCTCGACGGACAAGCCTACCGGGGTCGGGGAGCCGGCCACGCCGGTCATCGCCCCGGCGCTGGCCAATGCGCTCCTCGCGCTCCAGGGACGACCCCTACGAACTTTGCCCCTTTCCGGTGCGGGAATCACCTTCGAGTGAGGGTAAAAAGGTACAATGCTGGCTTCCCCTTTTCGCCCCTTCCCCCGCCCCTCATGCTTGAGAGAAAGCAATACAAGCTCGGCAAGTACGACATCCTCGCCCAGCCCGCTCCGGGCTCCATGCATATGCTGCGTTATACGGTGCTGCTGAACGGCAAGCGCCTGGGTGCGCTGCTGTCCGCGCCCACGGAGTCCGATTGCCGCTTCCTCGAGGCGCCGCCCAAGGTGCCGCCGCTCAAGATCTTCTCCGTCACCTATCGTCCCGGCCGGCCGAAGAAGGACGCGGCCAAGAACAACGCCGACGGCGAGAGCGGTCCCGTGATCCCCTGGTCGATCAAGGGCCAGCAGCGCTACTAATCCGCGCGCCGGTATCATCGGCGCGCCGTGGCTAGCGACTTTCGCTCGCAGATCGAGGCGCAGCGCCCGTACCTGCTGCGCTACGCCTCGATGGAGCTGCGCAACAGCGATGCGGCGGAGGACGCGGTGCAGGAAACTCTGCTCGCAGCGCTCGCCGCCGAAGCGAGCTTCGCCGGCCGCTCCAATCTCCGCACCTGGCTCACCGGGATCCTGAAGCACAAGATCATCGACACCATCCGGCGCACCAGCCGCGAACGCCCGCTCGAGTCGCTCGACGGTGAGAGCACGATCGATGACCTGGAAGCCCTGTTCGACGAGACCGGCCACTGGCGCGAGCCGCCGCAGGCCTGGCCCGAGCAGGCGCTCCAGGAAAAGCAGTTCCTGCAGGCGCTGGAAAAATGTCTCGCCGCGCTTCCACCCCGCACCGGCCAGGTGTTCCTCATGCGCGAGCATCTGGGCTTCGATACCCCGGATATCTGTAAAGAACTCGGGATAACTTCGACCCATTGCTGGGTCCTGCTGTACAGGGCACGCATGGCCCTGCGCGAATGCCTGGAAAAAGGATGGGTGCGCCGATGAAGTTGAGCTGCGAGGAGGCGTCGCGGCTGCTTTCGCAGTCGATGGACCGCGGCATGACGCTCGGGGAGCACGCGCGCCTGCGCCTGCACCTCACGCTGTGCGACGCCTGCCGCAACTTCAAGCAGGAGCTGAAGCAGCTGCGCCAGGCGCTGGCGCGGCTCTTCCAGCAGTAGGTCGCTAGAGCGTCGGGCGCACGACTACATCAGCTTCGCCGGAGCACCTGCCCGGGGCGCGCGCCGGTCGACTTGCCGTCGCGCCAGACGATCGTGCCGTTGACGATCACGGTGTCGATGCCCTTCGCCGGCGCGATCGGCTTCTCGAAGCTCGCACCTTCGTCGATCTCGCCCGCGTCGAAGAGGGTGATGTCGGCCGCCATGCCGGGCGCCAGCACGCCGCGGTCCGCAAGCCCGAAGGTGCGCGCGGTGAGACCGGTCATCTTGTAGACCGCGGTTTCGAGCGGAAAGAGGCCCAGGCCGCGCGCGTAGTGGCCCAGCACGCGCGGGAAGGTCGACCACAGGCGGGGATGCGGCGCGGCGTCGTGCGGCAGGCCGTCGGAGCCGATCATGGTGTGCTCAAACGAGAGAATCCGCTGCACGTCCTGCTCGTCCATCGAGAAGTAAATCGCGCCGGCCGGCAGGAGCTGGTCGATGCCGAGCTTCATCTCGCGCTTGATCTGCTCGAGGTCCATGCCGGCGACCTCGGGATGCGGTTTCGACCAGGTGACCAGCGTCTTCGTGGCGCCCGCGGCGCGGCCCGCGGAGAGGATGGTGGAAGAGGCGCAATACGGATAGCAATCGAGACCGATCTTCTGGCTCTTCATGCGCGCCTCGATGAGCGGCAGGGTCTCGCGCGAGCGGCCATGGTTGGGGGCGCCGGCGACCTTGTGGTGCGAGATCACCACCGGTACGCCGACCTCGCGGCCGATGCGGAAAGTTTCCTCCAGCGAAACGAGGACGTTCGCGCCCTCGTCGCGCATGTGGGTGACGTAGAGGCCGTTGCGCGCTGCAAGCGGCCGGCACACCTGCACCACCTCGTCGGTCGGCGCGGCGTGCGCCGGCTCGTAATAGAGGCCGGTGGAGATGCCGATCGCGCCGGAGGCGAGCGCCTCGTCGGCGAGGCTCTTCATGCGCGCGATCTCGGCCTTCTTCGCCGGCCGCCCGAGGCTGTCCATCGTCTGCACGCGCAGCATCGTGTGTCCCACGAGGAGCGCGCAGTTGGTGGCCGGCGGATGCGCCACCAGCTCCTCCACGTACTCGCGGAAGGTCGGGAAGCGAAACCAGCCGCCCTCGTCGTCGAGCAGATCGAGCGGCGGCGTCACCGGCGCCCGCATCCCGTTGGGCGCTGGCGCGAGCGAGCAGCCGCAGTTCCCGGCGACGACCGTGGTCACGCCCTGGCTGACCTTCGGCGCCATCTCGGGCGAGGAGAGCATCAGGCGATCGTCGTGCGTGTGGGCGTCGATGAAGCCCGGCGCGGCGATGCGGCCGCTCGCGTCCACCTCGGCGTCGGCCTGCGCGCCTTCGAGGCGCCCGATCGCGGCGATGCGCCCGCCGCTCACGAAGATGTCGGCGTCGTAACGCGGCGCGCGCGTGCCGTCGATGACCGTCGCGTTCCGGATGACGAGGTCGTATTCGCGCATGCACGGATGTTACGCTGTCGCCGTGAAGCTCCCCAGCCACCTGCCGGTGCTGATCGTGGCGAGGCTCGTGCCCGCATCGCTTTTCGCGATCGGTGGGCGTATCTCCTTGCCGAGCGCGTGCGCGAGCTCATGACCGCGATGCCGGCGTTCAGCCGAGAGCAGGACCTGGGGCGCGCCGCATGAGAAGCGATCTGCACACGCTCGGCGCCGCGGAAGCCGCGCGCCGCCTGGAAGCCCGCGAGCTGACGAGCGAGGCGCTCGCGGCAGCCTGCCTCGAGCGCATCGCGGTGCGCGAAGAAGCCGTGCATGCATGGGCGTTCCTCGAGCGCGATGCGGCGCTGGCGCAGGCACGCGCGCTCGACCGGGCGCCGCGGCGCTCGCGCCTGCACGGCGTGCCCTTCGGCATCAAGGACATCATCGACACCGCCGACCTGCCGACCGAATACAACTCGCCGATCTACCGCGGCCACCGGCCGAAAGCCGACGCTGCCTGCGTGACGCTGCTCAAGCACGCGGGCTGCTTGATCCTCGGCAAGACGGTCACCACCGAGTTCGCCAACAACCATCCCTCGCCGACGCGCAACCCGCACAACCCCGCGCACACGCCGGGCGGCTCCTCGAGCGGCTCGGCCGCGGCGGTGGCCGACTTCATGGTGCCGGTCGCGCTCGGCACGCAGACCGGCGGCTCGGTGATCCGCCCCGCCGCCTACTGCGGCGCGGCGGCGATCAAGCCGAGCTTCGGCGCCATCAACCGCG
>JAEKLK010000154.1 GCA_019509895.1 Betaproteobacteria bacterium
GTGGCGGGGATCCTGGCTGCAGGCCGGGCAACGGGCACGCCCTTGGCCGAGCAGCGCATCGTCATCTATGGCGGAGGCGCCGCGGGCGTGGGCATCGCACGGCAGATTCGCGATGCGATGAAACGCGGGCAGCGCGTGGCGAAGGAGCAGCCGACAGCCGCGTGCTGCACGCTGCCCGGGATCTCGTTCAGCCGCCGCGCGCCTTGCGCGAGCTTCGGGATCGCCGCCATCAGTCCTTGCGTATAGGGATGAAGCGGCGAAGCGAACAGCTCCTCCACCGGCGCCTCCTCCACCTTGCGCCCGGCATAGAGCACGACCACCCGCTGCGCAGTCTCGGCCACGACGCCCAAATCGTGCGTGATCAGGATCACCGCGGTGCCGAGCTTCTCCTTCAGCTCGCCGATCAGTTCAAGGATCTGCGCCTGGATCGTCACGTCGAGCGCGGTGGTCGGCTCGTCGGCGATCAGCACCTGCGGATTGCAGGCGAGCGCCATCGCGATCATCACGCGCTGGCGCATGCCGCCGGAGAGCTCGTGCGGATACTGGCGCAGCCGCGTCTCCGCCTCCGGGATGTGAACGAGGCGCAGCATCTCCACCGCGCGCTCCTTCGCCGCATCACCCGAAAGATTCTGGTGCAGCTGGACTGTCTCGGCGATCTGCCGGCCGATCGTGAGCACCGGATTCAACGAGGTCATCGGCTCCTGGAAGATCATCGAGATGCGGTTGCCGCGCAGATCGCGCATCTCGGCTTCGCTCAGCTCGAGCAGGTTGCGTCCCTCGTAGCGGATCGCGCCGCCGACGATGCGCCCCGGGGGCGGCACCAGTCGCAGGATGGAAAGCGCGCCGATGCTCTTGCCGCAGCCGGACTCGCCGACGACGCCAAGCGTCTCGCCCTTCGCCAGGCGGTAGCTGACGCCGTCGACGGCGCGCACCACGCCATCGCGGGTGAAGAAATGCGTCTGCAGGTTCTCCACTTCGAGGATCACATGCGCCTCGCCAGCCGCGGATCGAGCGCGTCGCGCAGCCCGTCGCCGATGAGATTGACGGCGAGCACCGTGAGCGACAGGAAGATGCTCGGCACGATGACGATGTACGCCGCGACCTGGAAGAGCGTGCGGCCCTCGGCGATGACGTTTCCCCAGCTCGGCACGTTCGGCGGCATGCCGGCGCCGAGGAAGGAGAGGATCGCCTCGACGATGATGGCCGAAGCGCAGATATACGTCGCCTGCACGATGAGCGGCGGCACCGTGTTCGGCAGGATGTGGCGCAGCAGGATGCGCCATACCGGCGTGCCCACCGCGTGCGCCGCCTCGACGAACGGCTGCTCGCGGAGGGTCAGCACCACGCTACGCACCAGCCGGGTCACCCTCGGCACCTCGGCGATGGTGATGGCCAGGATCACGTTGCCGATGCTCGCGCGGGTGAGCGCCATCAGCGCGATCGCGAGCAGCACCGGCGGAATCGCCATCAGGCCGTCCATGATGCGCATCAGCACCGCATCCACGCGGCGCGCGAAGCCCGAGACGAGGCCGATGGCGAGGCCTGCCGTTGTGCTCAGGAACGCGACGGCGAAGCCGACCATCAGCGAGACGCGCGCGCCGTAGAGCACGCGGCTATAGAGGTCGCGGCCGAGCGAGTCGGTGCCGAACCAGAACTCGTCGCCCGGCGGCCGCAGCCGCTTGATCGGGCTCATCGCTGCAGGATCCGCGGTGGCGAGCAACGGCGCGAAGAGCGCGCAGGCGATAAGCGCCGCGAGCAGCGCGGCGCCGACCAGCACCGTGCGATGCCTAGTAGCGGATGCGCGGATCCAGGAAACCATACGAGAGGTCGACCGCCAGGTTGATGAGCACGTACACGGCCGAGAAAACCAGCACCACACCCTGGATCACCGGGTAGTCGCGGCGCAGGATCGCATCGACGGTGAGCAGGCCGACGCCGGGAATCGCGAACACCGTCTCGGTGACCACCACGCCGCCGATGAGGAGCGCGACGCCGATGCCGATGGTCGTGACGATCGGCACGGCAGCGTTCTTGAGCGCGTGGCCCACGAGCACCTGCAGGCTGGACAGGCCCTTCGCGTGCGCGGTGCGAATGTAATCCTGCGACAGCACTTCCAGCATGCTGGTGCGCGTCATGCGCGCGAAGAGCGCGGTCAGCACCCAGCCGAGGGCGAGCGCCGGCATCACCATGTGTGCCGCGAACTCGCCGAGACCCTCGCGCGGGCTGGCGTAGCCCTGCACCGGCAGCCACTCGAGCTTGAGCGACAGCAGATAGATGAGCCCGTAGCCGATGACGAACACCGGGAACGAGAAGCCGAGCACGGCGAAGCCCATCACGCCGCGGTCGATCCAGGTGCCCGCCTTCCACGCCGCGAGGATGCCGAGCGGGATGGCGAGCGAGAGCGCGACGAGCAGCGTGCAAAGCGAGAGCGCAATCGTCGGCTCGACGCGCTGCAAGATCATGCGGGTCACCGGCTGGCCGTCGTAGATCGAGCGGCCGAGGTCGCCGATGGCGATGTGGCCGAGCCAGGTGGCGAATTGCACCGCGATCGGGCGGTCGAGGCCGAGCTGCGCCCGGACCTTGGCGACTTCTTCTACGGTCCCCTGGTCACCGGCGATCACCCACCACGCCCATTACGGGAATGGTGGCGAGGACTCGTCTGCCGGTATAGCTCAGCAACTCGCTGGAACCGTCGCAGGTATAGCTCAGCAACTCGCTGGAACCGTCGCCCCCGCGAAGGCGGGGGTCCCGTTTGCTTTTCTAAACTGGATTCCCGCTTTCGCCGGAACGACGCTCAGCGTCACGCCGCCTGCCGGCGCACGTTCCAGAAAAACGGGTGGCCGTTCAGGACGCCGGTGATGTCCTTGCGATACGCCGTCGGCGGGATCGACTGGCCGAGCGGGATGTACGGCACCTCTTCGAACGCCTGGAGCTGGATCTGTTCGCAGATCTTCTTCTGCGCGCCGAGGTCCTTCGCCTCGAACCAGGCGCTTCTCAGCTCCTCGATCTTCGGCATCGTCGGCCAGCCGAACTGCGCATCCTTGCCGTTGCCGCGCAGGAGCAGGTGCGACGCCGGGTCGAGCTCGTTCGCGCCGTTGTCGTAGATCGAGAAGATGTTCCAGCCGCCCTGCTCCGCGGGCTCGGTCTTGTTCCGGCGCTGGACCACACTCGTCCAGTCGGTCGCGACGTAGTCGACGTCGAGGCCGATCTTCCTGAACATGTCCGCCGACACCTCGCCCATCATCTTCAGGTACGGGATGTTGACCGCGACCAGCATCACCACCTTCTCGCCCTTGTAACCCGCCTTGGCGAGGTCCGACTTCACCTTCGCGTAGTCGCGTTTGCCGGTGAGGTGCTCAATGCCGACCTTGCTCGCGTACGGCGAGGTCGGCGCGAAGTAGCCAACGCCGTCGCGCCAGAGCGTCTTGTCGGCGCCGTTGATCGCGATCATGTAGTCGCTCTGGTTCACCGCGCCGATCAGCGCACGGCGGATCGCCGGATTGTTGAACGGCGGCGTCAGGTGGTTGAAGCGCATGTAGGCGATCAGCCCCGTCGGCAGGATGGTGCGCACGACAATGTTCTTGTTCCCGCGCAGCGTCGGCAGGAGATCGTTGTTCGGCGTCTGCAGCCAGTCGATCTCGCCACGCTGGAGCGCCGCCGCGGCGGTCGCCGTGTCCTGCATGATGGTCCATTCGACGCGCTCGAAGTTCGCGACCTTCGGCCCGGCCGTCTGCGACGGCGTGCCGCCTTTCCTCGCCGCGTAGCCCGGAAATTTCTCGAATACCAGCTTGGCGCCCGGCACGCGCTCGTTCGCCACGAAACGGTAAGGCCCGCTGCCGATCGTCTCGCTGATCGCCTTGAACGGATCGCTCTTCGCGATGCGCTCGGGCATCACCATGCACGGATACGCCATGGTCTTGGCGAGCGCGTTCGGCAGCAGCGGGAAGGGCTTCTTCAGCCGGATGTCGACCGTCTTGTCGTTCTTGGCGCCGATGTCATTGGTTGCAGCGAGCAGCGCCTGGCCGAACGAGTCGCGCGCGGCCCAGCGGCGGATGCTCGGCACCACGTCCTGCGCGCGCACCGGCTCGTTGTCGTGGAACTTCAAGCCCTCGCGCAGCGTAAGCGTCCAGGCGAGGCCGTCCGACGAGACGTTGTAGCCCTCGAGCATCTGCGGCTGCGGCCGGTTCTCGTCGTCCATGCCGAACAGCGTGTCGTAGACGAGATAGGCGTAGTCGCGCGTCTGCCACGAGGGCGAAGTGACCGGGTCGAAGATCACCACATCGGCTTCGGGCACGAAGCGCAGCACGTTTGCTTTGGTCTGCGCGCGCAGGATCGCCGGCGCGCCAAGCAGAGCGGCACCCGCGGCGCCCGCCTTTATTCCGGTGACGAGGAAATCACGTCGCTTCATATCCTGTCCTCATTGTTCGTGCGCCGATCGCCGGCGAGCCAGCGCTTCAGTTCCTGGTGCGCATCCGAGCGGCGCATCGCATTGATCTTCTCCACATCCGGCGCATCGACGGTGAACTCCATCCGGATGCCGTCGGGCGAGGTGAGATAGAGCGAATAGCAGTAGCCGTGCTCGATCTCGCGGTGCTCGATGCCGGCGCGCTTCAGGCGCTCGCGGATCTCGTCCTGCGTCTGCCGCGTCACCTTGAAGGCGCTGTGCAGCGCGCCGGCGTCCCCGCGCTTGGACGGCTGGAGCCTGTTCAGGTCGTAGCACTCGTCGTCGGCGTACTGGAAAAACGCGATCGCGCCGCCGTCGGCGAGCTCGTAGAACGTGTGGCAGTACTCGACCTCGCGGCCAACCTCCGGCCGGAACACCTTCTCGCACCACGTGGCGACGAGCGGAATGCCGAGCACGTCCTCCATGAACTGGCGGGTCTTCTCCTGGTTCTCGACGGCGAACGCCTGGTGATGAAGCCTGAGCGGCAGCTGCTTTAGGGGTTTTGCGGACATTTCAGATCTCCTCGTGCGCCGGGGGATCGTACCCGATTTGCGACGCGGGACTCGTCCCACCCGCTGGCGCCTCGCCTGTCATCGAAGCGTCCAACCACCGCATTGACATATTCATCCTTTTGGGTGAATATAGGGCCATGGATCTCGACGACACGCTGATTGCCCTCGCCGACGACACCCGCAGGACCATCCTCGGGCGGCTCGCGGCGGGCGAGGCGCGCGTCACCGAGGTCGCGGCGCCGTTCGGCATCTCGCTCAACTCGGTGTCGAAGCACATCCGGCTGCTTGAGCGCGCGGGGCTGGTGCGCCGGCGCATCGCCGGGCGCGATCACTTCCTGTCGCTCGAGCCCAAGCCGTTCGACGAGCTTACGCAATGGATGGCGAAGACGCGCGATTTCTGGTCCTCGCGCCTCAATGCCCTCGAGGCCGCGCTGCGCGCGGAGGACGCCATCAAGGCCGCTGCCAAATCTTCCAAACGAACCGTGAAAAGGAAACGCAAATGAACCGACCTGTCACCATGATCGAGCCGGGAACCGTGAAGCTCGAGCGTCTGCTGCCCGGCCCGATTGAGCGCGTCTGGACCTACATCACCGAATCCGACAAGCGCGCCAAGTGGCTCGCGGCGGGCGAGTTCGACCTGCGCGTAGGCGGCAAGATCCGCCTCGAGTTCGACAACTCCCGCCTATCCGGCGACAAGGACGCGCCGCCGAAATTCAAGGAGGGCGGCAAGGGCAGTTTCGGCGGGGTGATCACGCGCCTCGAGCCACCGCGCCTCCTGGTCCACACGTGGGCGTGGGACAGCGGCGACACGGAGGTGAGCTACGAGCTGACGCCGCGCGGCAAGGAGGTGCTGCTCGTGATCGTGCATCGGCGCGTGCAGGGCCGCGACATGCAGGTGGACGTCATGGGCGGCTGGGACGTGCACAGCGGCATCCTCGAGGACGTGCTCAAGGGCGTGGAGCCGCGCCCCTTCTGGAAGACGCATGCGAAGGCCGCCGCTGAATACGCCGCCATGCTCTGAGGCGGCGTAGCGCAACTAGTGGCTGCGATAGCCGGGCGTTCTCAGGTGCGGCGGCGTCTTGTCGATGGGTTCGACGCTTGAGCGCTCGTCTATCGCGGCCCGCTCGTATTCTTTGGTTTTGAGCCGCGCCTTGACGAGCAGGTAGAGCCACGCCGCCGCCGCCAGCAGCAAGCCGGGCGCCGACGCCGCACGAAGCACCTCCGGGAAGGAGATCGCGGCGACGGGGCTGCTGAGCAATTCATAGGGCCACAGCGACGCCGCGCCAAAGCACAATGCGACGATCAGCGTGAGCTGAACGGCGAACTCGATTCGACCCACCGGCACGTCGCCGGTCTGGATATTGATGTTTGCCACTGGCGCAACATCGTACGCCTCCGCACGCCGTCGTTCATCTTTGAGCCGTAACCGTTATCTGTTATGGCGGAGACCAGCTTATCTCGTTGTCGATCTTTATCCAAAGTACTCGATGTCGCGCGGAAGCGGACGGCGGTCGCTTATCGCCAGTGGGAAACACGCGAAAATCTCCGCGACTCGTTCGGAGTAACAAGCGCCGACGCTTTCGATCCTGATCCTTGCCGGTTTTGCGAAAGGGGCGCAGTATTTTGGCGTAGCACGCACGAGAAGAAGTTTCCTG
>JAEKLK010000186.1 GCA_019509895.1 Betaproteobacteria bacterium
GGCGCAGGCCGCGGTGCCGGCGCTCGAGCGGCAGGTCGCGCAGCAGGAGAACCTGCTCTCCGTGCTGCTCGGCCGCAATCCCGGCGACATCCCGCGCGGCAAGCCGATCGAAGCGCTCGTCGACCCCGCGATCCCGCCCGGCCTGCCGGCCACGCTCCTCGAGCGCCGGCCCGACGTGCTGCAGGCCGAGCAGAACCTGCGCGCCACGAACGCGCAGATCGGCGTGGCGAAGTCGCTCTACTTTCCGACGCTGTCGCTCACCGGGCTCTTCGGCCTCTCCAGCACCTCGCTCGACAATTTCGCCAAATCGAGCTCGGGCACCGGCTCGCTCGCCGCCTCGCTCCTCGGACCGATCTTCACCTTCGGCGCCATCGAGGGCCAGGTGGCGAGCGCCGAAGCGGCGCAGCGTGAGGCGCAGGCGTTCTATCAGTCGGTGGTGCTGAACGCCTTGCGCGACACCAACGACGCGCTCATCGGCGTGCAGAAGCTGCGCGAGGAATACGACGCGCTCGCCAAGCGCACGGTCGCGCTGCGCAGCTACGCGCGGCTGTCGCGCGCGAAGTACGAAGGCGGCGCCACCAGCTACATCGAGGTGCTGTACGCCGAGAACGAGCTTTTTTCCGCCGAGCTGACCGGCGTCTCGACGCTCGCGCAGCGCCACGCCGAGCTCATCAACCTCTACAAGGCGCTCGGCGGCGGCTGGGTCGAAGCCGTCGATCCCCTGGCACCGAAATGAAACCGCTCGCCATCCTCCTAGTCTTAACCCTCGCCGCGTGCGCCTACGTCGACGCGCGCACCACCCAGTACGTCGGCGTGGCACGCTTCCCGCCTAGCGACCCCGACTCGGTGAAGGTGCTCGCCGCCGAGCCGCGCGAGCGGTTCGACCGGCTGGGGGAGGTGCTGCTCGACATGTCGCTCGATCCGAAGCCGCCGGTCGAGGACATCGAGCGCAAACTGCGTGAAGAGGCGGCAAAGTGGGGAGCGAACGCGATCTACGTCGTGCGCGACACCATCACGCCGGCCGATGGACACAAGCTCATCGCGATCGCGATACGCTTCCGGTAATGAGGTTCCTGCGCACTCCAGCGCTCGCGGCGGTATTGGCCGTCGCCTGCTCCAGTCCGCCGCCGCCGCTGGTGCGCGACTACACGGCCTATGCGGGAACACTGTCGCCGGCGAGCGGCGGCAGCGAGCGCACGATGCGCGTCACCCTCAAGGACGGCGGCGCAGCGGCCGTGCAGGTGTCTTCTCCGGGGCCATCCGGCGATTTCTTCGCCGACGGTTCGTGGCAGTTGGTGGATGGTCGCATCGTCATCGAGCTTCCCAGCACGCCAGCGGCGCGCCTGGTATTCCGGCGCTCGGGCGAGCTGATGCTCGGCAGGGAATGGGACCGCGCGCTCTGGGGCGAGAAGGAGCCGGTGCTCTACCGGGTCCGCTAGGAGAGGCCGAGCCGGCTCTTCACCGAGCGCGTGGCCAGATTGAATCGGATGGCAAGCAGCCGCAGAAGCGCAGTGATGCAAATCGAGAGCCAGGCTGCCCGGTACGTGTCCATGCCATAGCTGTACGACACCACCACGAAGGTGACGATACCGGCGAGCGCCGCCAGGGCGTAGAGCTGTCCCGGCTTGAATAACAGCGGGACCTCGGCGACCAGTACGTCGCGGATCAGGCCGCCGCCCACGGCGTTGCACAACCCCACGATGATGGCCCCCTCCGCGGAGAGACCGGCGATCAACGCTCGGTTCGCGCCATAGACGCCATAGACGCCGAGGGAAAGCGCGTCGGTATAGTCGAACAGGTGCACGAAGCGCTCTGCGTATCGGAACGTCACCACGCCGATGGCGACGCCGAGGAGGATCGCCCACAGGTAATCCCGATGCTGCATCACCACGGGTATCTGCATGATGAAGACGCTGTCCCGCAACAGCCCGCCGCCCACGCTGCCGACGAAGGCGAGCATGCAGACGCCAATGAGGTCGTAGCCACGGCGGCTGGCCGCCCAGGTGGCCGCGATGGCAGCAAGGAAGGTGGCGGCGACGTCGAACTGCAGCGGTAGCAGGAACGAGACGCCCGGCATCGTTTCGGTCATGGCGCCTTTACTTGGTGCTGTAGCGGATCGCGCCGTCCCAGTCCACCGGCGGCGGCTCGGCCGTGAATTTGCGGATGCGCTGCCGGTAGATTTCGGTAACCGTATCCGCGCCGAAGCGCGCGATGAACTGCTCGAGCGCCTGGCTGCCAGCGGTCCAGTCGCGGCGAAGGTAGCGCTGGTAGAAGCCGGTCCATGCCTCGCACAGACCGACGGTCCTGAGGTCGACCGCGAGATCGGCCTCGGCATGCCCGGGAAGCACGCCCTTGAGCTCGAAGATGTCGAGCGGGTGCAGCGCGCCCTTGGGCAGCACGCGGTCGATCGGCCGGCGCACGAAGTGCCCGTCGATGCTGTCGACGACCGGGCGGGTGATCAGTACCTGTGTGCCGTAGATCTTGTTCAGGCCCTCGATGCGCGAGCCGAGGTTGATGGCGGCGCCGATCACCGTGTAGTCCATGCGGTCGGAGGAGCCGACGTTGCCGACGACGGCGTCGCCGAGGTGCAGCGCGAAGCGCGTGTAGAGCGTCGGCGTGCCTTCGCGCGCCCAGCGCTCGTTCCTCGCATTGCTCCAGTTGCAGCAGCGAAGGACGGCGAGGCAGCCGTCGGTCGCATGGCTCGGGTTAAGGGTCGGGGCGTTCCAGTACGCCATGATCTGGTCGCCGACGAACTTGTCGACCGTGCCGCGGTGCTCGAGGATCACGCTGACCAGTCCTTCGAGGTACTCGGAGGTGAACTCCATCAGCCGTTCGGGCGGCACTTCCTCGGAGATGCGTGTGAAGTCGCGCACGTCGCTGAAGAAAACCGTGAGCGAGCGCCGCTCGCCGCCGAGCTGCGGCACCTCGCCGCTGCCAAAGAGCTGCTGCACCAGGTTCTTGGGCACGTATTTGCCGAAGGCCGCGAGCATCGATTTCGCGCTCGCCAGCGCCGTGCCGAGGTCCTGGATCTCGGCGATGAGCGAGCGCACGGGCGGCTGCGACGCCGTGTCGAAATTCTGCAACGCGACGATCTCCCCGGTGACGCGGCGCAATGGCGCCGATACCGCGCTCGCCGCGAGATAGACGAGCGGCAGGAACGCGAGCACGATGCCGAGCGAGATGAGCAGCGTTTCGCGCGCGCTGCGTGCCAGCGGACCGAGGACGTCGTCCACCGGCACCGCGAGCGCAACGTAGCTCTTGTCACCGAATGGCGCCGTGAGCCGGGTGACGTGGGCCAGCCATTGGGCCCCGTCGGCGGCCGCGACCCGCAAGTGCGCCGGCGCGCCGAAAGGCGCATTCGCCAGGATGCGCGCCATGATGCCGCCGCCCACCTCGCCGACACGCGGAATGCGTGGCGTGTCGGACGCGTTCAACAGGCGCTCGTAGGTCGCGTGGTCGGAGTGGGCGAGCAGGCGGCCGTCGATGCTGAAGACCGCGATCTCGGCGTTGGGCGCGTCGGCGAGCTGCGACTCGCGCACCTTGGCGAGGGCGCGCGAGAGCGAAGTGAGGGTGAGGTCGGCACCGAAGACCGTTGCGTTCCCATCGCCGGCGCTGCGCGCGACGGTGAGACCGATCTGCGGCACGGAGGCGAACATATAGTAATCCGTGACGATCGCCGCCTTGGCATTCAGCGCGGCGATGTACCAGGGCCGCTTGCGCGGGTCGAAGCTCTCGTCGGGGTCGACGGCTGACCCGACCTCGCGCCGCTCGCCGTCGAGGAAGCGCCAGCGCTCGACGCGGCGGCCGGCCGCGCTCGCGATGGTCTGCTGTGCGAACACCGCTTGCGGCGGCGCCTGGAGCCAGGCGCGCGCGTTGCTGCGTACGGCATTGAGCGCCGCGATGCGATAGAAGTCGCCGCGCCCGTTGCCGATGTACACCGAGGTCATCTGCGGATAGCGCTCGAGCACCGACAACATCACCGGCGCGAGCGCGTGATCGCCATTCGGCCCGGGCACCGCGTCCACGCCCGGAAGCAATACGGCGGAGTGGGTGACGCTGAAGAGCGGCTCGATCAGCCGCTCGGTGGTCGCCACGATGCGCTCGCCCTCTTCCTCGAGCAGCCGCTCCGCGGCACGCAGCGTCGCCTCGGAGCTGCGCCGGTAGCTGAGCGATAGCACGACAGCGCTCAGGGCTACCGTGAGCAGCACAAACAGCGCAAGGATGGTGATCTTGAACGAAACGCGCGGTCCTGCCATCGCCATGCCACGGTAGACGGTTGCGGGGCGTGACGATGTTGGACCTTGGTCCAATACCGCCCGAAGGCGCCGGTCAGCACACTCGCCCTGTGATCAGACTGCTCGCCGCGGCTGCCGGTCTCGCTCTCACCTGCCTCGCCGCCGCGCAGGCGCCCGCGCCTGCCCCCACCCCCGCGCCGGACGTGGCATGGCCGCGCCAGGCGAAGGGCGCCGACGGCACCGTGGTCATGGTCTACCAGCCGCAGATCGAGAGCTGGGCGGATAGCCGGGTCGCCGCGCGCGCCGCCGTCGCGGTCAAGCGCCCCGCGGAGGAGGAACCGCGCTACGGCGTGATCGAGCTCTCGGCGCGCGCGGACATCGACAAGGCCTCAGACCTGGCGACGCTCAGCGAGCTGCGCATCACGAAGTCGAGTTTCCCCGGCGCGAGCGAGGCGGAGACCAAGCAGTATCTCGACACGCTGCGCAGCGCCGTGAAGCGCACGAGCTGGCCGGTCTCGGCGCAGGCGCTGCAGGCGAACCTCGCCATCACGCAGGCGCGCTCAAAGCAGAAGGCGCAGCCGGTGAAGAACGATCCGCCGCAGATCCTCTTTCGCACGGTGCCGTCGATGCTGATCATGGTCGACGGCGAGCCGGCGCTGCGCCCGCTGAAGGATACGTCGGTGCAGCGGGTGATCAACACCGCGGCGCTCATCCTGCAGGCGCCGGCCGCGCCGAGCTTCTATCTCTGGGCGCTCGGCCGCTGGTGGCAAGCGAAGACCCTGACCGAGGCGTGGGAGCCCGCCGTGTCGGTGCCGCCGTCGCTCGAGCAGGCGCGCGCGGCGCTCGACAAGCAGTACCAGCCCTTCGACGGCAAGGACGGCGGGGGCAAGCCGCTCTTCGATGCCGGCGTGACGCCGCGCATCATCGTCGCGACCAAGCCGACCGAGCTGCTGCAGTCCAAGGGCGAGCCGCAGATGACGCCGATCCCGGGCACGCAGCTCCTCTACATGGCGAACTCGCCGAACGACATCCTCTTTGACCTTGCTGCCCAGACGTACTACATCCTGGTCTCCGGACGCTGGTTCAGCGCCAAGACCATGAACGGCCCCTGGAGCCATGTGCCGCCCAAGAGCCTGCCGGCCGACTTCGCGAAGATTCCGCCCGGCCACGCGATGGGCGATCTGCTCGCCACGGTGCCCGGGACGGCGCAGGCGCGCGAGGCCGCGATTGCCAACGACATCCCGCAGACGGCGACGGTGCAGCGCGATGTGCAGCCGACAGCGGTGGTGTTCGACGGCGGCGAGCCGAAATGGAAGCCGATCGATGGCACGTCGCTGCAGTACGCGCCGAATTCCCAGTCGCCGGTGATCTGGGTCAACCCGAAGGGTTACTACGTCGTGCAGAACGGCGTCTGGTTCGTCGCCGGGGCGCCGGCCGGACCGTGGGCCGTCGCGGCCTCCGTGCCCGCGGTGATCTACAGCATCCCGCCGAGCTCGCCGATGCACTATGTGACCTACGTGCGCGTCTACAGCAGCACGCCGACCACCGTCTTCGTCGGCTACACGCCGGGCTACTACGGCACGGTGATGACGACCGATGGCGTCGTGGTCTACGGCACCGGCTATTACTACCCCGCGTACGTCGGTACGTATTGGTATCCGTATCCGCCGACGTACGGCTACGGCGTGGGTTTCAGCGTTGGCTTCTTCTGGGGCTTCGCAATGGCGGGAGGCGGTTATTACCGGCCGTGCTGCTATGGCGGCGGCGGCGGCGTGTACGTCAGCCACCATAACAACATCAACATCGACAACAGCTATAACCGCTGGGGCAACGGGGCGCAGGCCGGCCAGCTGCCCGCCAACAACCGCGTGCAGAGCAAGCAGGTCGGCAACACCACCGTTGCCAAAGGCGCAGGCAACAACGTGTACGCCGGTCGCGACGGCAATGTCTACCGCAACGAAGGCGGCGACTGGCAGAAGTACGACGGCCGCGGCAACGGCTGGTCCGACGTCGGCGGCGATCGTGGACAGGCAGCGCGTCCTGACAACCAGCTGCCCGGCGGCCAGACCCGCGACGCGCCGCGCGCCAGCAATAGCCTGCCCGGGGAAACGCGCGGCTCGCTCGACCGCCAGGCGCAATCGCGCGACGTCGGCAATCAGCGTGCGGCCGAAGCGCGCTCTCCCGGCGGCTACGGTGGCGGCTATGGCGGCGGCTACGGTGGCGGCGGCCGCGGCGGTGGCGGCGGACGTGGCGGCGGCGGGGGTCGTCGCTAGCCGCTCGCGCTCTCGCTCAGATAGGACCAAGGTCCACTATCCCGCCGAAGAGGCCGCCCTAACATGGCTCGGTGCAACTGACGGTTCGGCGAGGTGTACAAGGCGAATGCGAGGCGGTGCAGGCGCTGAATGGCCGTGCGATCACGCTGCATAAATAGTTTTCAGGATCGCGGCGGTGGCCGGCGTTTCTCATTCCGAGCCCTGAGCGCGCTCCTTTGCGCGGCCACTGCGTCATGCATGTTTCTCGACGCACGCGAGCAGCAAGGGCGGCTTGCCGAGACCTGCTACATCAGCGGGAACGTGACTACCGCTCGCGAAAAGCCTGGTCCCATCGTCGTGGTGCTCGCACGGCAGGGCGATGACGGCGGCTGGCAGGTCGCGGACCATTTCGTGCTCGAGGGCGCCGGCCGCTGGATGTTCGCCGCCGATGCCGGAAACTACGCGGTCGCGGCGTTCGACGACCGCAGCCGCGACCTCGTCTACCAGCCCGGTGAGGCCTACGGCACGACCGGGTTCGAGCAGCCGATCGCCTGCCGCCCGGGCGCGAAGATTGCCGCGCAGGCGGTCGCCATACCTGAGAAGGTCAGCAAGCCGTTTGCGCAAAAGCTCGACATCGCGGCGCTGCAGAAGCGCAGCCTCGATAGCCAGGCGGAGCGCACGCTCGGCCAGCTTACGGTCACGGGCGAGGTCATCTCGCTCAAGGACGCCCGCTTCACGCAGGAGAACGCCGAGAGCGGCCTCTGGCGGCCGTTCGACTTCGTGCAGAACTCATGGGCCGGTGTGTACTTCCTCGAGCCGTACGATGCGACGAAGATTCCGGTCGTCTTCGTGCACGGCATCAACGGCACGCCGGCGAGCTTCGATTACCTGATCGAGCACCTCGACCGCGCGCGCTTCCAGCCTTGGGTCTACTACTACCCGTCGGGGCTGCACCTCGCCGGGATCGCCAATCACCTCGATGAGACGCTCGCGAAGCTCGAGCTGCGCTACCACGTGTCGCGCATCGCCGTCGTGGCGCACAGCATGGGCGGACTGGTCTCGCGCGGCACGCTGCTGCGCTCGGCGGAACACGGCCGCCCGGTGAGCATCCCGCTTTACGTCACGCTCTCGACGCCGTGGGGCGGACACAAAGGCGCCGAGACCGGCGTCAAGACTGCGCCGGTGGTGGTGCATGTCTGGCGCGACATGGCACCAGGGAGTGAATACCAGAAGTCCGTTTTCGCGCGAGCGCTGCCCGACGGAACGAAGCATCACCTGCTCTTCACGTTCAACCGCAAGAGCAGCTCGTTCGGCGAATCCGACGACCAGGGCGTCACCGTAGCGAGCCAGCTCCTGCCGGGCGCGCAGCAGGCCGCAGTGCGCCTCTATGGCTTCGACGAGACGCACGTCGGCGTGCTGCGCAACGCGGAAGTGTCGACGCTTTTGAACCAGTTGCTCACCGCCTCGTTCTGAGCGCGGCCTAGGACCAAGGTCCCATTTCTCCGGCTACGGCGCCGCAGCACACTGGGCGCCCCATGGAGCGGCCGGGCCGATGGCGCGACGTCGCGCTGGTCATTGCTTTGGCCGGTGTGCTGGCAGCGATCGCCGCGCTCGGGATTGGCGTGCTCTCCACCTGGGACGGTGCGCTGCCGCCGCCGTCGGCCGGCGAGTAGAGTCCGCGCATGCGCGGCGCGCTCCTGGCGATGCTAGCAACGGTCCTGATGCAGGGTTGCGCGACGCCGGAGCCCTCGTCGCAATCCGGGCAGATTGCGGACCGGGTGGCGGCGCTGCACGACGCGGTGATCGTTTACGTGCCCGACGCGCGGCGCAAGCAGCGGCTGCACCCGGCGATCGACAGCTTCGACGATGAGTTCAGGACATTCGGCGCCACCACGGTGGCGTTCCACGACTTGCTCCGCGCGCTCAATGAGCAGCCGGATGCGACGCGCGGACAGTTCGCCGACCTTACGGCGCGCTACGAGGCGGAGCGCGAGGCGCACCGCGAGCGCGTGACGCAGGTCCACTACAACCTGATCGCGCTCACCACCGCGGATGAATGGCGCTCGCTCGCCCGGCACGAAGCGGCGCTGCTCGAGCTCGAGCTACCCGCGCGCGACAGCGGCGCGAGCGCCCAGGTGGCGCTCACCGGCCGGACAGTCGCCGAGCTGCAGCAGAAAGCCCGCGCGATGGCCGCCGAGCCGAAGGCGATCGATGCGGCCTTCCAGCGCTGGGAGGCGCAGGCAGGGCACATCGACCAGGCGCGCGAGGACAACCGAAGGGCAATCTTCGCGCTCCTCGCGAAGCACGATGTGGTGTCCGCGGAATTCGAGCGGCTGTACGCCAAAGCCGACGCCATCGCGGCGCAGGCGCTCGACGTGGCGCTCGACCTGCGCTTCGGCGTGCGCGAGCAGCTGAGCGTGGACGGATGGCGCCGGCTGTTCGCGGCGCAGCGCTAGAGCAGCCACTCGATCGGCAGGAGCGAGAGGAAGCCGATCCACAGGCGCTTGAACGGGCCGGCGCCCGGCTCGGAGGTGTGCGTCACGTTGCCCTCGAGCCATTCCAGGTCGCCGTTGCCCGCAAGGCGCAGCTCGTAGGCGTCGCGCGGCAATCCGCCGTCGAGCGCCGAGGCGAGCCGCGACGCCAGAAGCGAGCTTTCCACCACCACGCCCATCTCGGTGTTGAGCCGCGCCGAGCGCGGATCGAAGTTGAATGAGCCGACGAACACGCGGTGGCGATCGACCGAGAAGGTCTTTGCGTGCAGGCTCGCGTCCGAGCCGCCGCCCTTGTCGTCCTTTTCCGGCGCCGCGCGTCTCAGCTCGTAGAGCCGCACGCCGCCGCGCAGCAGCGTCTCGCGGTATTTCGCGTAGCCGGCGTGCACCGGCGCGACGTCGGTGGCGGCGAGCGAATTCGTCAGCACCCGCACCTTGACGCCGCGCGCGGCGAGCGCCACCAGCCCGGCGGTGCCTTGCTCGGTCGGCACGAAGTACGGCGAGACCAGATCGAGCTCGCGATCGATGCGGCCGACCGCGACTTCCAGCCGCGGCAGCAGGTGCAGGTCGGTGCGCTCCGGCGGGTGGCGCACCTTCGCCGGATCGTCGGCCACCACGTGCGCCGGCGCCCAGTCGAGCGACAGGTTTCCGGCGAGCAGCTCGCGCACGAGCGGTGTCGCGCGCAGCGCCTCGGCGTAGCGCGCGGCCTGCGGGCTCTCGTTCAGCTTCGCCCACGCCGCGCGCACGCGCGTCGCAGCTTCCGCATCGGGCGGAGCGATCAGCGCCGCCACGGGATAAGCCGATTCGCTGTTCCAGTAGGCGTCGAACGACGCCGATACGTCGCGCACCACCGCCCCGGCGGCAAGCACGTCGAGGTCCATGAATTCCACCGGGCTGTCGGCGCCGAAGTACTCGTCGCCGACGTTTCGTCCGCCGACGATCGTCACCTGGCCGTCGGCGGTGAAGGATTTGTTGTGCATGCGCCGGTTGAGGCGCGAGAAGTCGGTCGCCAGCTCGCCCAGGCGGAAGGCGCGGCTGGCGTAAGGATTGAATAGCCGCACTTCGATGTTGGGATGCGCATCGAGCGCGGCGAGCGCGTCGTCCAGGCCGCGCGTGCTGTTGTCGTCGAGGAGCAGCCGCACCCGCACGCCGCGCTCGGCCGCCTGCCACAGCGCCTCGCAGAAAAGTCCGCCGGTCGTGTCGGCGCGCAGGATGTAGTACTGCACGTCGAGGCTGCGCTCGGCGGCGCGCGCGAGCAGCACGCGCGCCGCAAAGGCGTCGCGCCCGTCGCCGAGCGCATGGATGCCGGTCGTGCCGGCATGCGCCGCCAGAAGCGGCGCTAGGGCGCGGCCAAGACGCGTGTCGGCCGTGTCGCCTAGCGCGCTCGAGTGCTCGCGCGGGACCGTGTCCGGAAGGCTCGTGCAGGCGCCCAGCAGGAAGAGCAGGCCGCAAAGGAGCCGGGGCACCGCGCTACCTTACGCGCTAATCGCTGCCCGGGACGTTGGACCAAGGTCCAATACCGCTCACAGCGGCGCTGCCTAACATCGCACTGTGAAACGAGTCGCACGCTACGCCGCCTACGCGATTGCCGGCCTCGTGCTGCTCGTGATCGCCGCTGTGGCCATCGCGCCGCGGCTCCTCGACCGGCCGCGCATGGCGGCGCAGATCCAGGAGAAGCTCTCGCACGCCGTGCAGGGCGAGGTGCGCTGGGAGGAGTTCAGCGTGCGCCTGCTGCCGGCGCCGCACGGCGCGCTGCGCGGCCTCACCGTCAAGACGGCGGGCGCGACGCTGACGACCGACGAAGTGAAAGCTTCGCTCGCGTTCTGGCCGCTTCTGACGGGCAGCGCCGAGATCACTTCGTTGCGCATCGCGCGGCCCGTGCTCAGCCTCACGATCGTGCCCGCGAGCTCCGTACCGGAGGAAGCGCGCGTCGCGCCGACGCAGGGCCCGCTGCAGTCCTACCGTTCCGCGATCAGCGCGATCGCAGATGCGCTGCGCGAATTCGCGCCGGACACCGTCGTCGCCGTCAGCGACGGCGACGTGAACGTGCACGTCGAAGGCCTGCCCCTAATCGAGGTCAGGAGCCTCGCGCTCAACGCGCGCACCGACCAGAAGGGCGTCGCGCTCGATGCGACGGCGATCAGCCGGTATTGGAACGCGATGAAGCTCAACGGCCGCATCGAATACGCCGACCTCTCATCTGCGGCGGAGCTGGACCTGCGCCGCGTCCGGGGCCAGGCATGGCTCGACTGGCTGCTGAAGGGCAGCGGATGGAGCGTTGCCATTGCCGATGTCGATCTGCACGCGCGCTTTCGCGGCAACGCGGACAAGGCGCTCGAGCTCGAAGCCGACGGCAACGCGGCGACGCTCGCACTGGCGCATGGCGCCGAGCGCCTGGTGGCATCGCCGCTCGTGGTACAGGCGAAGCTCGTGGCGGATGACGGCGGTGCCGCCATCAGCCTCTCGAAGATCGCCGCGGGCGCGACCAGCCTCGGCGACGGCGTCCTGCGCTATTCCCGCAAGGACGGCGCCATGGCTGCCGACGTCGGCTTCCGCCTCGATCTTGCGCAGGCGGCCGGATACGCGCGTCAGCTCGCGCCGCAGGCCCTGGTGCGCGTCGCCTCCGCGAGCGGCGCGCTGCAGGGCCGGCTCGCCGCCTCGCTCGCCGGCGACGATCGTCGAGCGGGCGTGAAGGTCGAGCGCTCGGACGCCGCCGTGCAGGTGAAGGACCTGCCGGGGCCGATTCGGCTGACGCGCGCCGCCGTAGAGCTCGACGCGCGCAGCGTCAGAGCGGAGAACGTGGCGTTGTCGCTGCCGATGGGGGAGCTCGTCGTCCCAAAAGCGCGCTACGCCTTGAAAGACGGCGCCGTCGCGGCGAACGCCGAGTTCGATCTCGACCTCGCGCAGACGCTCGCGCTGGTGCGCGGCCTGCTGCCGGAAGAAAGCCGCGGCTCGCTCGACATCGTCGAGCAGGCCACCGGCCGCTTGCGCGGCAGCGCCAAGGGCGAGCTTTCCGGAAACGCGTGGACGGCGGCGCTCGAGATACCGCAGTCGGATGCGCAGGCGAAGCTCAAGCCGCTGCCCGCGCCGGTGAGCCTCGGCGGCCTTTCGCTGCGCGCCACGCCGAAGACGATTACCGTCGAGCGCGCGGCGGCGAAGCTCCTCGACGCGGCCATAACTGCGTCGGCAACCGTCAGCGACTTCAACGCGCCGCGTATCCGCGCGGCGGTCAGCGAAGCGACGATCGTGCCGAAGGCGCTCGCATGGGCATGGCAGATGGCGCAGATCCCCGCGAACTTCGAGCCGAAGGCGCCGATACGCCTGACGGTGACGCAGTTCGCGTGGGCCCCGAAATCGCCGCTGGAGCTTCGCGCAGCCGCGCGCTTCGACTCCGGGCCCGCCGTCGATGTCGAGCTCGCGTGGTCGCCCGAGGCGCTGGAAGTGCGCCGCGCGCATATCGCCGACAAGAGAAGCGATGTGACCGTGGCCTTGCGCACCCGCGGTCGCGTGATCGAAGGCAGCTATGACGGCACGCTCGACAGCCGCACGATCGCCGCCATGCTGAAAAGCGCCGCGGCGCCGGCCGGAGCGGTGAACGGCAAGCTGCGCTTCGTCGTCGATCCCGACGACCGGCAGCGCTCGACGGTGGAAGGCACGCTGAAGGGCGAGAAGCTCGATCTCACGTGGCTGGCGGGCGCACCGGCGAGCATCGAGCGCCTCGACCTCTCGGCCGACGGCGGCGTACTGCGCATCGGCGAGGCGAGCGTCAGTTGGGCCGGGCAGCGTGCCACGCTGCGCGGCGAGGCGAAGCGCAGCACGGCCGGCCCGGTGGTACAGGCGACGATCGACTCCGATGGCGTGCTGGTCGATGCGCTGATTCCCAAGCCGACGGCGAAGCCGGCCGCCGCGAAGACGGAAACGGCGCCGGCGAAGGAGGCGAAGCCGCCGAACCTCTGGCCGCTGCCGGTGACGGGCAAGATCGCGGTGCGCTCGAAGTTCGTGCAGTACGGGAACTACAAGGTGCAGCCGCTCGCCGCGACCATCCTGCTCGAGGAGCAGCGCGCGACCCTCGACGTCGATGAAGCATTCCTGTGCGGTCTCGCGCTGCCGGTCACACTTGAGGCCACGCCCAAAGGCCTCGCCGTCACGGCGCAGGTCGCCGCGCAGCAACAGCGGCTCGAGGACGCGGCGCACTGCCTCTCGGGCGAGAAGGTGCAGCTTACGGGCATGATGAACCTGCGGGTCGACGTGCGCACGCAAGGCAAACCCGAAGAGCTGCTGAAGAACCTGAAGGGCACGGTGAGCGCCGACGTGCGCGACGGCCAGGTGATGAAGTTCGCGCTGATCGGCAACATCCTCTCGATGAAGAACGTGGTGGCGATGCTGGGGCAGGGCGGCGCCAACCTGGCCGGCGAGGGCTTCCCCTTCCGGCAGCTTGCCGCCAAGGGCCGCTTCGACAACGGCCGCTTCCTGCTCGACGAGGGCCTGTTCCGCAGCAGCGCCATCGGCCTCGGCGCGAATGGCTGGATCTCGCTCACCGACTTTCAGAGCAGCCTCACCGTGCTGGTGGCGCCGCTCGCGCTGCTGAACGAGGCGGTGAGCAAGGTGCCGATCATCGGTTATGTCGCGGGCGGCGCGCTCACCAGCATCCCGGTCGCGGTGAATGGCGACATCCGCGACCCGCTGGTCGTGCCGCTCGGCCCGCGCGCCATCACCTCCGAGCTGAAGGGCATCTTCGAGCGCA
>JAEKLK010000187.1 GCA_019509895.1 Betaproteobacteria bacterium
TGCTCGATTCGTTGCCAGGTGCGGACCACCGGATGCACGGTGCCGTGGCCGCGGCCGCGTGCGGGCAGGGTGACGTCGAGCGCCTCCTCAGCGAGGCGGGCGTTCAGCTTTTCATTGGCGAGCGCTTCGCGGCGCGCTTCGAGCGCCTGCTCGACGCGCTGCTTGGCCGCGTTGAAAGCCGCGCCTGCGGCGCGGCGCTCTTCCGGCGTACCGCTAGGGCGAAAGGCGGCGAGCTCGCCGCCCTTGCCGAGATAGCGCGCCTTGGCGTTCTCGAGGGAGGCCGCGTCGGGGGCGCGCACGAGTTCGGCGAGCGCCCGCTCGACGATTTGCTCGAGCGTCAATGCGTGAGGCTGGCTTTCGCCTGGCCGGCGATCTTGTCGAAGGCCGCCTTGTCGGTCACGGCGAGATCGGCCAGCACCTTGCGGTCGATGTCGATGTTCGCGCGCTTCAAGCCCGCCATGAAGGTGCTGTAGCTCATGCCGAGCTCGCGCACCGCGGCGTTGATGCGCGCGATCCACAGCGCGCGGAACTGGCGCTTCTTCTGGCGGCGGTCGCGGTAGGCGTACTGCCCGGCCTTCATTACCGCCTGCTTGGCGACGCGATAGACGTTCTTGCGCCGGCCGCGGAAACCCTTCGCCTGCTTGAAGACCTTCTTGTGGCGCGCGCGCGCCGTGACTCCACGCTTCACTCTTGGCATGGCGCGCTCCTTACGACGAGTACGGCAGCATGGAACGGATCGCCGCCGTGTTGGTGGCGTCCACGCCGCTGCGGCGGCGCATTTGACGCTTACGCTTGGTCGTTTTCTTGGTCAGGATGTGGCGCTTGTATGCGCCGGCGCGCTTGATGCTGCCGCTGCCGCGCACCTTGAAGCGCTTGGCGGCGCCGCGCTTGGACTTCATCTTCGGCATTGCTGTGCTCCTTTTTTTAGCCTGACGCCGGGCGGCCCGCACTTCGCGGGCGCTTGAAGCCGCGGCCATCACTTGTCTAAGCCGTCGCGGGTTTCGCCGCGGCGGGCTTCTTGGCCGGCTGCGCCTTTTCGGCGCCCTTCTCGGCCGTCTTGTGCTCCTTGGTCGCCGGCGTCTTCTTCTTCGGCGCGACCACCATCACCATCTGCCGGCCCTCGAGCTTCGGGAACTGCTCGATGATGCCGACCGCGTCGAGATCCTTCCTCACCCGTTCGAGGAGTCGTTCGCCGAACTCCTTGTGCGCCATCTCCCGGCCGCGAAAGCGCAGCGTCACTTTCGCCTTGTCGCCCTCTTCGAGGAAGTCGATCAGCTTCTGCAGCTTGATCTTGTAGTCACCCTCGTCGGTCGCGGGGCGGAACTTGATCTCTTTGACCTGGATCTGCTTCTGCTTGCGCTTCGCCTCGTGTTCTTTTTTCTGCTCGCGGTAGCGGAATTTGCCGTAGTCCATCAGCTTGCAGACGGGGGGAACCGCGAGCGGCGCGATCTCCACCAGGTCGACGTTCGCTTCTTCGGCCAGTCGCAACGCTTCGTTCACCGGCCTGATGCCCAGCTGATCACCGTTTTCCGCGACCAGTCGCACCTCCGGGGCGGTGATTTCCCGGTTGATGCGCTGCGATCTCTCGAGTGCGATGAGTGAAAACCTCCTCAATACGTGGAAAAAAACAGCCGTGCTAGTGCGCTCACCGAGACTTCTTTAGCCACGCCTCGGAGCGCTTCGCACGGCCACCTATGTTGCAGAATTTTATCGATTTTTGCCGCCCCCGGCTATGGTCCTGGACGATTCTCCGCCGCGAGGCGCTTGAGGAAGCCCTCGGCGGGCATGGTGCCAAGATCGTCGCCGCCCCGGGCGCGCACCGCCACCGTGCCCGCCTGGATCTCCTTGTCGCCCACGACCAGCAGGTACGGCAGCTTCTGCAGGCTATGTTCGCGAATCTTGTAGCCAATTTTCTCGTTGGTGACGTCCGCGGCGACGCGAAACCCGGCCGCACGCAGCCGCTCGGTGACCTCGCGAGCGTACGCCGCCTGCCGCTCGGTGATCGAGAGCACCATAGCCTGCACCGGCGCGAGCCACAGCGGGAAGGCGCCCGCGTAATGCTCGATCAGGATGCCGATATAGCGTTCCAGGGACCCGACGATCGCCCGGTGCAGCATCACCGGCGTCTTGCGCATGTTGTCCTCGGCGACGTACTCGGCGCCCAGGCGGCCGGGCATGCTGAAGTCCACCTGCATCGTGCCGCACTGCCATGAGCGGCCGATGCTGTCCTTCAAGTGATACTCGATCTTCGGGCCGTAGAAGGCGCCCTCGCCGGGCAGCACGGTAAAGGGCACGCCCGACTTCTCCAGGGCCGCAGTCAGCGCCTTCTCGGCCTTGTCCCAGATCTCGTCCGAGCCGATACGCTTGGCAGGACGCGTGGCGATCTTGTAGACGATGTCGGTGAAGCCGAAGTCGCGATACACCTTCTGCAGTAGCGCGGTGTAGGCCACGCATTCCGGCAGGATGTGATCTTCGGTGCAGAAGATGTGGCCATCGTCCTGCGTAAAGCCACGCACGCGCATCAGGCCGTGCAGAGCGCCCGAGGGTTCGTTGCGGTGGCAGGAGCCGAACTCGCCGTAGCGCAGCGGCAGCTCGCGGTAGCTGCGCACACCCTTGTTGTAGATGAGGATATGCCCCGGGCAATTCATCGGCTTGATCGCGTACTCGCGGTTCTCCGATGAGGTGGTGAACATGTTTTCCTTGAAGTTCTCCCAGTGCCCGGTCTTCTGCCACAGCGTCACGTCGATGATCTGCGGACCGCGCACCTCCTGGTAGCCGTTGTCGCGGTACACGCGCCGCATGTACTGCTCGACCTGCTGCCAGAGCGCCCAGCCCTTCGGATGCCAGAAGACCAGTCCCGGCGCTTCCTCTTGCATGTGGAAGAGATCGAGCTGCGTGGCGAGGCGCCGGTGGTCGCGCTTCTCCGCCTCCTCGAGCATCTTCAGGTAGGCGTCCTGATCCTCCTTTTTCGCCCAGGCGGTGCCGTAGATGCGCTGGAGCATCTCGTTCTTCGAGTCGCCGCGCCAATAGGCGCCGGCGACGCGCATCAGCTTGAAGTTCTTCAGCTTGCCGGTCGACGGGACATGCGGTCCGCGGCAGAGATCGACCCAGTTCCCCTGCCCGTAGAGCGAGATCGTTTCCTTCTCCGGGATGGAGGCAATGATCTCGGCCTTGTACTTCTCGCCCTGGTCGCGGAAAAACTTGACCGCCTGGTCGCGCGGCATCTCGCGCCGCTCGACCGGGAGGTCGCGCTTGGCGATCTCGGCCATGCGCTTCTCGATCGCGGCAAGGTCCTCGGGCGTGAAGGGACGTTTGTACGAGAAGTCGTAGTAGAAGCCGTTCTCGATCACCGGCCCGATCGTCACTTCGGCGTCGGGAAAGAGCTCCTTCACCGCGTGCGCGAGCAGGTGCGCGGTCGAGTGGCGCAGGACATCGTTCGCTTCCGGGTCCCGGTCGGTGACAATGGCGACATCGGCATCGCCGCTCACGCGGTAGCCGGTGTCGACCAGTCTGCCATTCACCCTGCCGGCGAGCGCCGCACGCGCGAGCCCCGGCCCGATCGCCTGCGCGATCTCGGCCACGGTCAAGGGTGCGGGAAACGACTTCGTCGAGCCGTCGGGAAGACGGATGTTCGGCATCGGGTGACGGAACGATTCTAGTCGAGCTTGACGCCGACTTCCTTCACGACTTTTCCGTACTTCTCATAGTCGCGCTGGATGAGCGCGCTGAACTCCGGGCCGGCGAGAAAGAAGGGCTCCAGACCGCCCGCGTTATTCAGCTTCTCTTTCGTGTCGGACGACTCCAGCGCGCGCTTCAATTCCTCGCGCAGGCGTGCGAGCACCGGCTCGGGCGTTGCGGCAGGCGCGAAGATCGCGAGCCAGATGGAGTTGTGAAAACCAGGATAGAACTCGCTGATGGTCGGCAGGTCGGGGTACTGCGCCGAGCGCTTTTCCCCCGAGACGGCGAGCGCACGCAGGCGGCCGGCCTTGATCTGGGCGGCGTTCGAGCTGCCCGCCCACATCGCCGCGGTCTCGCCCGAGACGGTGGCCATGGTTGCGGGCGAGCCGCCCTTGTAGGGCACGTGCAGGAGCTCGATGCCGGCGCGCCGCTTCAGCATCTCCATGGTCAGGTGATGCTGGCTGCCATTGCCGCCGGAGGCATACGTGAGCGGCGGCTTGGCCTTCTTCGCGTACTCGATGAACTCGGGAAAGGTCTTCGCCGGCAGCGAGGGATTGATGGCGAGCACGAACTGGTTCGCCGCCACGGTCGACACCGGCGCCAGGTCGCGCAGCGTGTCGAGCGGCATCTTCTTGTAGAGGTGCGGGTTGATCACCACCTGGCTGTCGGCGATCAGCGCGAGCGTGTGGCCATCCGGGGTGGCGCGGGCCACGTATTCGGACGCGACGTTGCCGTTGGCGCCGGGCTTGTTCTCGACCACGACCGGCTGGCCGAGGCTCTCCTGCAGCTTGGCCGCGAGCACGCGCGCCGCGATGTCAGGGGCGCCGCCCGGCGGAATGGGAACGATCAGGTGGACCGGGCGCGACGGGTATTGCGCTCACGCGCTGGTCGCGAAGACCAGCGCCAAGAGGAAGAGCCGGACTTTCAACGGCCCTGCTTTGCTCCCGGTTTCTGCAGGCGGCGCGCGCGCTTCATCACGAGGTCGATGCGCGCCAGCCGCTCGGCGGCGTCGCCGTCCGCAATGCCTTTGGCGATCTCGCGCTTGCGCCATGCGTCGAGCGACATGCGTGTGTCGAGGGCCTGCTGCAGCTTGTGGGCGACGGCCTCGGGAATGCGAATTTGCGCCACGGTTGCCTCCTCACTTCACAAACTGGTAGGCGCGATTGGACTCGAACCAACGACCCCTACCATGTCAAGGTAGTGCTCTAACCAGCTGAGCTACGCGCCTTTGGGAGGCGGGATTCTATACTAGGTCATGGAGCTGATCCTCTGGCGGCACGCCGACGCGGAAGACGGCGCGGACGACATGGCGCGGCGCCTGAGCGCCGAGGGCGAGAGGCAGGCGGCGGTGATGGCGGCCTGGCTGCGCGGCCACCTTCCCGGTTCTTACACGCTGCTCGCCAGCCCGGCCGTGCGCGCCCAGCAAACGGCGGCGGCGCTGAGCGCCGACATCGTCACCGAGTCCTCGCTGGCACCGGGCGCGCTGCCTCCCGTGATCATCGAGGCCGCGCGCCGCCGCAAGGGGCTGGTGATCGTCGTCGGCCACCAGCCGGACCTTGGCCGGGCGGCGGCGAAGCTCGCCGCGCGGACCGAAGCCGACTGGCACATCGAGAAGGGCGCGATCTTCTGGCTCGCCGGCGACGCGCCCGCGCGCATCAAAGCGGTGCTGTCACCGGACCTGTTGTAGTACCGATACCTTGCGGTCAGAGAGACCGCTGACGGTCAGCTTCATGCCGACCGATCTCCAGTGGTCAGTCTCGGAATCGAGCGCCGCCGCGGAGAGCGGATTCTCGTCCAGCCACGACTGCGGCAGGTCGATGGCGAAGCCGCCGGCGTCCGCGGCAACACGCAGGAACGGCAGCCTTGCATCGGTGCGCCGGCGCAGGATGAGTGCGGCGATGCGCAGCGCGAACACCAGCTTCCAGTCGACCCCTTCGAGCCCGGCGTCCTGCATCTTGCGCAGCTTGCCGCGGTGCGCGAGCACGATGCGCGCGAGCCGGGTCTGCTCCATCTTCGAAAAGCCGGGCATGTCGGCGTTCGAAAGTATGTACGCGGAGTGCTTGTGGTACTGGGCGTGCTCGATCGAAAGGCCGATGTCGGCGAGGCGCGCGCCCCACCCGAGGAGCTGCCGGTCGGCGTCGTCCTCACGCTCGGCACCGGGCATGAGCGCGTCGTAGATGTTGAGCGCGAGGCTGCGCACGCGCTCTGCATGCGGAAGCTCGACGTGGTAGCGGCGCATGAACTGCGCCACCGTCACCTCGCGCATGTCGCGATGCTCGACACGCCCGAGCAGGTCGTACAGCACGCCGTGGCGCAGCGCGCCGTCGGACACCTTCATCGCCTCGATGCCAAGCTCGTCGAACACCGCGTTCATGATGGCGACGCCGCCCGGCAGCACCGGCGCACGATTGGCACGCAGCCCGGCGATGCGATCGGCATCGGCGCGCTCGTGCTTGATGAGGAGCGAGCGCAGCCGTTCGAGCCCTTCGCGCGTCAGTCCCTCGGCGGCGAGGCCGTTCTCGCGCAGGATGTTCTCGATCGAGCGCGCCGTACCGGAGGAGCCGACCGCCTCCTGCCAGCCGGCAGCGCGATACGCCTGCAGGATGCCCGCGAGCTCCTGCCGCGCGGCGAGCTCGGCTGCCTTCATGCGCCCCTTGTCGATCCTGCCATCGGCGAAGTATTGCAGGCTGTAGGAAAGGCACCCCATGTAGAGCGATTCGGTGAGCTGCGGCTCGAGGCCTGTGCCGATGATGAATTCGGTCGAGCCGCCGCCGATGTCGACCACCAGGCGACGCGCCGCCGATACCGGCAGCGCGTGCGCCACCCCCAGATAAATGAGGCGCGCCTCCTCGCGGCCGGAGATCACTTCGATCGGGAAGCCGAGCACCGCGCGCGACTCGCGCAGGAACTGCGAGGAATTTTTCGCCACGCGCAGCGCGTTGGTGCCGACGGCGCGAACATCCTGGCGCGGGAAGCCGCGCAAGCGCTCGGCGAATTTGCGCAGCGCATCCAGTGCAACGGCCTGCGTCGCGCGATCGATGCGCTTGTCCGCGGTCAGGCCGCCGCCGAGGCGCACGACCTCGCGCACCGCATCGAGCGGGTAGATCTGCCGATCGACCACGCGGCCGATTTCGAGGTGAAAGCTGTTCGAGCCGAGGTCGACGGCGGCGAGCGTTTCATGACGCGGCATGCGCGCACCGTAGCACCCGAGAAGAAGCGTGACAAACGGGCGCATAACTTGCGCGGGTTAAAATTTCGCGCCCCACCCCGGAGCACCGCGCGAGTCCGATGAACCGCCGAATCGCCACGCCTGCCCAGTTCGTCAACCGCGAGCTCGGCATCCTCGCCTTCAACCGGCGCGTCCTGGCGCAGGCGGCGGACGAGGCGCTGCCGCTGCTCGAGCGTCTTCGCTTCATCACCATCGTCTCGTCGAACCTCGACGAGTTCTTCGAGATCCGCGTCGCCGGCCTGAAGGAGTCGATCAAGCTCGGCCTGCACGACGCGGGGCCCGACGCGAGGAGCGCGGCCGAGGTATTCGAGGCGGTGAGCCGCGAAGCGCACGCGCTGGTCGCCGAGCAGTACAAGCTGCTCAACGAAACCGTGCTGCCGTCGCTCGCGCGAGACGGCGTCGTCTTCCCGCGGCGCGAGGAATGGACGCCGGTGCAGCGCCAGTGGATCCGCGACTACTTCTTCCGCGAGCTGCTTCCGGTGCTGACGCCGATCGGGCTCGATCCCGCGCATCCGTTCCCGCGCGTGCTGAACAAGAGTCTCAATTTTGCCGTCGAGCTGCAGGGCCGCGACGCCTTCGGCCGCAGCTCGCGCGCCGCGATCGTGCAGGCGCCGCGCGCGCTGCCGCGCCTGATCAGGCTGCCGCAGCAGCACGCGGGCGCCGAATATGCGTTCGTGTTCCTGTCCTCGATCCTGCACGCGCACGTCGGCGAGCTCTTCACCGGCATGAACGTGATGGGCTGCTACCAGTTCCGCGTGACGCGCAACTCCGACCTCTTCGTCGACGAGGAGGAGATCCAGAACCTGCACACGGCGCTGCAGGGCGAGCTCCTGCACCGGCACTTCGGCGACGCGGTGCGCCTGGAGGTCGCCGACAACTGCTCGCTCGCGATGGTCGAGTTCCTCCTGCAGCAGTTCGGGCTGCGCGAGGCCGACCTCTACCGCGTCGAGGGGCCTGTGAACCTCTACCGCCTGCGCGAGGTGCACGACCAGGTCGACCGGCCGGGGCTGAAGTTCCCGCCGTTCACGCCGGGATTGCCGGCGGCGCTCAATTCACCGGACCTTTTCGATGTCCTGAAGAAGCAGGACGTCCTGCTCCATCACCCGTTCCAGTCGTTCCTGCCGGTGATCGACTTCATTCGCACCACGGCCGACGACCCGAACGTCATCGCCATCAAGCAGACGGTGTATCGCACCGGCACCGATTCCGAGCTCATGGAGATCCTGGTCGACGCCGCGCGCCGGGGGAAAGAAGTCACCGTGGTGGTGGAGCTGATGGCGCGCTTCGACGAGGAGGCGAACCTCAATTGGGCGGCGCGGCTCGAGGAGGTGGGCGCGCACGTGGTGTACGGCGTCGTCGGCCACAAGACGCACGCCAAGATGGCGCTGATCGTGCGACGCGAGGACAAAACGCTCAAGCGCTACGCGCATCTCGCCACCGGCAACTACCATCCCGCCACCGCACGCCAGTACACCGACTTCGGCCTGTTCACGACCAACGACGAGCTGTGCAGCGACGTCGCCGAGGTGTTCCAGCAGCTCACCGGGCTCGGACGCGCGGTGCGGCTGAGGCACGTCTGGCAATCGCCCTTCACGCTGCACCGGCGCATCATCGGCGCGATCAGGAACGAAGCAAAGGTGGCCGGCGAAGGCAAGCCCGCGCGCATCATCGCCAAGATGAACGCGCTCCTCGAGCCGCAGATCATCGAGGAGCTGTACGCCGCCTCCGCCGCCGGCGTGAAGATCGACCTCATGGTGCGCGGCGTATGCGCTCTGCGCCCGGGGATCGAGGGGCTCTCGGACAACATCCGCGTGCGCTCGATCGTCGGCCGCTTCCTCGAGCACTCGCGCGTCTTCTACTTCGAGAACCGCGGCGCCGAGGACGTATACCTCGCGAGCGCCGACTGGATGGCGCGCAATTTCTTCCGCCGCATCGAGCTCTGCTTCCCGGTGCTCGACCCGGTGCTGAAGAAGCGCGTCATCCGCGAGGGGCTGCTGCCGTACCTGGACGACAACACCCACGCCTGGACCATGCTGCCCGAGGGCACTTATGAGCGCCTTCGCCCGCGGCGCGGCGCCAAGGGCCGCTCGGCGCAGGAGGAGCTGCTCGCCGCGCTCGCGAGCGGCGGCCCCGGCGAGCTGCGCGCACCGGCTCCCGCGCCGGCCTTGAAACCGGCGCCGACGCCGACCTAGCCGCGCGCGACGCGAATCACGCCCTTCAGCTCGCGCACGACGGCAAAAGCGCGCTTGAGCTGGCCGAGGTCGCCGACGTCGAAGGTGAAGCGCATGAAGGCGAGCTCGTCGCGCGTTTGCGTGCGCACCGCGGTGACATTGATCTTCTCGCGCGCGAGCGCATCGCCGATATCGCGCAGCAGTCCGCGGCGGTCGGTCGCCGTCACCGCCATGTCGACCGTGTAGGCGCCGGCGGCATCGCCCCACTGCGTGTCGATCAGGCGCTCGGGCTGTGACTCCGCGAGCCGCTTCAGGCTCGGGCAATCCTCGCGGTGAATGGAGACGCCTTTGCCGCGCGTGACGAAACCGCGGATTGCATCCGGCGGCACGGGCTTGCAGCATTTCGCGAGCTGCGTCATCAGGCGCTCGACGCCGCCCACCGCCAGCACGCCGCTTTTCGCCGCCGCTGCGGGTCGTGTGCTACGCGCCCGCGGCAGCTCGGGCTGCGTCGCCGAAACACTTCGGCCACTTGTCAGATGCGTCAGATGCGCGTGCGCGAATTCGCGCGCGGCGCTCTGGAGCTGGCGCAGGTTGATTTCCTCGCGCGCCACCGCGACGAAGAGATCGTCGGCTTTCTTGAAGCCGAGGCGGCTGGCGAGCGCTTCCAGGCTCGCCTGCGCGCCTTCGCGCTTGAGCTCCTTCTCCACCACAGCGCGCCCGGCGGCGACGGTTTCGGCGTGCGCCTTGGCGTTGAACCATTGCCGGATCTTCTGGCGTGCGCGGCCGCTCCTCGCGAAGCCGCGCTCGGGATTGAGCCAGTCGCGCGACGGGCCGCCGGACTTGCCGGTGATGATCTCGACGCGCTCGCCGCTTTTGAGCGGCGTATCGAGCGGCACGATATGCCCGTCGACGCGCGCCCCGCGGCAGCGGTGGCCGAGATCGCTGTGCAGCGCGTAGGCGAAGTCGATCGGCGTCGAGCCCGCGGGCAGGTCGATCACCTTGCCCTGCGGCGTCAGCACGTAGACCGTGTCGTCGAGGTGCGCCTGCTTGGTGGTGCTCGCCCAGTCGGCCACCTCGTCGCGCCACGCGAGGAGCTCGCGCAGCCAGGCGATCTTCTGCTCGAACGCCTTGTCGGCGCGCTCGGTCTTGCCGCCCTCTTTATAGCGCCAGTGCGCCGCGACGCCGAACTCGGCGTGGCGGTGCATCTCCTCGGTGCGGATCTGTACCTCGACGGTCTTGCCGTCCGGACCGATCACCGCGGTGTGCAGCGACTGGTAGAGATTGCCCTTCGGCCGCGAGATGTAGTCGTCGAACTCCTTCGGGATCGGCTGCCAGAGGTTGTGCACCACACCAAGCGCGGTATAGCAGTCCTTCACCGACGGCACGATCACGCGCAGCGCGCGCACGTCGTACACCTGGCTGAAGTCGAGCGACTTCGTGCGCATCTTGTTCCAGATCGAATAGATGTGCTTCGGCCGGCCGTGGATCTCGCCCCGCACGCCGGCTGCCTCGAGCTCGCGGCCAAGCGCGCCGAGCGCGCGCCGGATGTAGTGCTCGCGCTCCAGGCGCTTTTCGTCCAGCATGCCGGCGATGCGCTTGTAGAGCTCGGGCTCGAGGAAGCGGAACGACAGATCCTCGAGCTCCCACTTGAGCTGGAACACGCCCAGCCGGTTGGCGAGCGGCGAATAGATGTCGAGGCTCTCGCGGGCATAGGCAGCGCGCTCGGGATGCTCATTGCGGGCGAACCAGCGCAGCGTCTGCGTGCGGCTCGCAAGCCGTATCAGCACCACGCGCACGTCCTCGACCATGCCGAGGACCATCTTGCGCAGCACTTCGTTCTGCTCGACCGAGCTTGCGCGCGTGGCGAGGCGCAGCTGGTAGAGCTTCTCGACGCCGGCGGCAAGGCCGGCGATCTCCTCACCGAACTCCTGGCGGAGGATCTCCAGCTCGACGTGCTTGGGCGCCGCAAAGAGCAGGCCCGCCATGCGCCCGGGCGCGTCCAGTTCGATGGTCGCGAGGTTCGCCGCCAGCCCGAGGGCATGCGCCCAGGTCGGCTCGCCGGTCGAGAGCACCTGCCCGGCGTAGAGCGGCTCGGCAAACTCGAGCGCGCGCGCCATGCGCATGCGCTCAGCCGGTGTCAGCCCGTCCGCGAGCGCGTCGAGCGCGCCGGCGGCGCTTTGCGGATGCAATCGAACAACCGAGACCATGCGCTATTTTACGGACCATGGGCTGGCTCACCGAATGGCGGCGCCGCCGGGTGCTCGCAAACCACCGCATCGACGATGCGCTCTGGGAGCGCGCGACCCAGCCGCTCGCCTTCCTGCCTCGCACGGCGAAGCTGCGTGAGCTCGCGCTGCTGTTCCTCGCCGAAAAGGAGTTCGCGGGCGCCCATCAGCTGGAAGTGACCGATCTCATGCGCGTCTCGATCGCCGCGCAGGCGTGCACGCCGATCCTCGAGCTCGGCCTCGACTGGTACGCCGGCTGGCACGGCATCGTCGTCTATCCCGGCGACTTTCGCGTGCGTCGGCGCGAGATGGACGAGGACGGCGTGGTGCATGAATGGGAGGACGAGCTTGCCGGCGAAGCGATGCCCGGCGGACCGGTCGTGCTCTCCTGGGACGCCGCGGCGCACGACCCGGCGATGAACGTCGTGCTCCACGAGTTTGCGCACAAGCTCGACATGCTGAACGGCGAGGCCGACGGCGTGCCGCCTTTGCACGTCGGCATGGACCCGCGCGCCTGGCGTAAGGCGTTCGCGGACGCCTACGAGGGCCTCAGCGACGCCGTCGAGCGCGGCAAGGACACCTGGCTCGATCCGTATGCCAGCGAGCACCCGTCCGAATTCTTCGCCGTGGTCAGCGAAGCATTTTTCCGGGAGGCGCGCGAGACGAAGCGACGCTATCCGGACGTGTACGACCAGCTGGTGCGCTTCTACCGCCAGGACCCGGCGGCGCCATAATTGCAGCCGATGCCACCGCCGCCCCCTGAATCCGATCGCACCGCGCGCGAAAACCATCTGCGCCAGAGGGCGATCGAGATCTACGACCGCGTCACCGAGAGCCAGAGCCGGTTCGTGCGCGTGGACGAGCTTTGCCGCCGTGCCGCGGCGGCCTTCCCGGACCTGCTGCCAAGCGACGCCGCGCTCGCCGAGGAAGCGCCGCGCCTGCAGAAAGACAAGCGCGGGCTCGAGATCGACCAGGGACTCTTCCTCTCGGCCGTGCTCGCCGATCCGGCGGCCGGAGGGCATCTTTGCCACGCCATGCTGCTGCCGCACCCGCATTCGCAAGCGCGGCTCGCCGAGTTCGAGCAGCGCGGCTCGCTCGATCTCGGCGGCGCCCGCGTGCACCGTGAGGGCAGCGCCGTCGTGGTGACGATGACCAACCCGCGCTTCCTGAACGCCGAGGACGAATCGACGCTCGAGCCGCTCGAGGTGGCCATCGACATTGCCACCCTCGACCGCCAGAGCGAGATCTGCGTGCTGCGCGGCGGCGAAGTGACGCATACGCGCCACGCCGGCAAGCGCCTGTTCGGCGCCGGCATCAACCTCACGCACCTCTACCAGGGGAAAATCCGCTACCTCTGGTACATCCTTCGCGACCTGGGCTTGGTCAACAAGCTCTACCGCGGACTCGCGCGCCCGGAGGTGGCCCCCGAGGTCGATGGCGTCGAGAAGCTATGGATCGGCGCCATCGAGGGCTTCGCGATCGGCGGTCATTGCCAAACCGTGCTCACGCTCGACTACGTGCTCGCCGCGCAGGATGCCTACATGACGCTGCCGGCGCGCAAGGAAGGCATCATCCCGGGCGCGGCGAACCTGCGCCTCGAGCGCTATGTCGGCTCGCGCATCGCGCGCGAGGCGGTGCTCGCCGAGCTGCGTATCGACTGCGCGAGCCCCGAAGGCCGGCTGATCTGCGACGAGATCGTGCCCGCCGGCGCGATGGACGCCGCGGTCTCGCGCACGGTGGCGAAGCTCACCGGCGCGGGCGTAGTGAGCGCCGCGGGCAACCGGCGCGCCTTCCGCATCGTCGAGGAGCCGCTCGACAGCTTCCGCCGTTACATGTCGGTCTATGCGCGCGAGCAGGCGCACTGCCACTTCAGTCCGGCGCTGATCGCCAACCTCGAGAGGAACTGGAATGCCGCGTCACGACGCGCCTGAGAAGATCCTGATCTTGTATGGCCCGAACCTGAACCTGTTCGGCCGGCGCGAGCCGCACATATACGGCTCGATGACCCTCGAGCAGATCAACGAGCGGATCCGCACGCTCGCGGCAAAGATACAGGTGAGCCTGACGATCGTGCAGTCGAATCACGAGGGCGTGCTAATCGATACCTTCCACAAACACATGGACGAAGTTGCCGGCGCGATCATCAACCCGGGCGGCCTGACGCAGTACAGCGTCTCGCTGCACGACTGCATCAAGGCGATGCCCTTTCCGGTGATCGAGGTGCACCTCTCGAACCTTGCGACGCGCGAGGAGTGGCGCCATCACTCGATCATCTCCCCGGCCGTCAAGGGCACCGTGCAAGGGCTGGGCTGGCGCTCCTACACCGCCGCGTTGCGCACGCTGGTAGAAACCGTACGCGAGCCGAAAAAGCCGTCCTGATCGTCGTCGACGTGCAGCACGACTT
>JAEKLK010000155.1 GCA_019509895.1 Betaproteobacteria bacterium
GCGCGAGGCGCCGGTGCACGTGGACCATGAGATCGGTCCGCGCCGGGCTGTCGCGACCGGCGAACAGCACCGAGGGCGCGCGGCGCGGCAGGCGCGGCAGGCGAAGGCGCGCCCGCGCGCGGCGCAGCTCGAGCAGCCGGGCGCGCACCGCGCCCCAGTGGTCGGCGCGCGCGGCCTGGGCGATCAGGCGCTGGTGCTCGGGATCGCGGAAGTGGCGCGCCAGGCGCTCGGCGGCATCCTGCGCGTCGTCGCGCCAGAGCGCGCCAAGCCAGCGCGCGCGCTCCTCGGGGAGCAGCCGCCGCTCGATCGCCTCGAGCAGCGCGCAGACGAAGAGGGCGCCGCTCGTCTGCCCCTCCTCCGCGCCGACGAAGAAGCGCGTGCTGAGGAAGATCGGCCGACCGACGTCGTCGGTCCAGGCGAACACCGCGCGCCAGGCGCCGCGGCCGGGCCGATAGAGCTCGACCAGGCGCAGGTCGAATTCCTGCGCGAAGCGCGCCACCAGCTTCGGCACGAGCGGCAACGTGGTCGCCGGCACGGCGAGCTCGCACTCGTCCGCCGCGTGCTCCGGGAACGCGGCCGGATCGGCAAGCAGGCGGAATGCGACTCGATCGGCGCCTCGAGCAGCGCCTCGGCGACGTAGCCGCGCTCTTCCATCATCAGGTAAAGACGCTGGCCACGGGGCGCGCGGCGCAACGCATCAGCCGTCGGCGCAGGCGCGCAAGGCGCGCCACGTCCTCGCCACGGCGCACGGCGAGCAGCGCGCCGCGCGCCAGTGCGACGAATATCTCGAAGTCCGGTCCGCGCTCGGCCGCCGGCGTGTCGATCAGGACGACGCGGAAAGGGCGCGCCGCGGCGGCGAAGAAATGGCGCAGCCGCTCGCGCGACAAGAGCTCGAGCGGGTCCTCGCGCACGGAGCCGGCAACCAGCACCGCGAGATTTTCGTGGCACGCCGCCATCTGCACGTCGCGCCCATCGAGGAGATCGGCGAGACCGAGGCGATTGCGCAGTCCGAACCTCGTGTGCAGCGACGGGGCGCGGAAATCGGCGTCCACCAGGAGCGTGCGCTCGCCGAGCTTGGCGAACTCGTGCGCCAGCGCGACGGCAAGCGCCGATCGCCCGTCGCCGGCACGAGCGCTGATCACGGGAATAAGGGCGCGGCCGCCGGTGAACCAATGCTCGAGGAGCTGATGCGAAAGCGCGCGCAGCGCCTCGGGCCGCGCCGGCCGCGCCGCAAGCAGCGGCTCGCCAATTGCCTCGACCAGCGCCTGCTCCGAGCGCACCTCGCGCAAGTGCCGCGCAAGCCATGCATCGACGGCATGGGCGAGTTGCGGCATCGGTGCGAGCAAAGGCACGAGGGGAACGGCAGGAGCAATGCCCGTGCCACGCTGCAAAATCAAGGAGTTCACTCTGGGCGAGGGCCGAATGGCGGATAGTCCTGTTGCCTCCCGGCGACAAGCACTCACGTCATATCGCCTAAATAGAATGCGCCGCAAACAACTCCAGAAAGGGTTCCCCCTTGATGTCGCGGTTCTGGTCCAAGGCTGCCCTCGCCGGCCTGATTGCGCTACCGATGTGCGCGGCGGCGTTCGAAGCGGTCGATGTGCTGCCTGCCGCCTCGAGCGGACTGTACCCGGCGTATCCGAGCGATCCGATCCCGCCGTACTCCGTCTGGGCGCAGGCGGGCCTGATGTACGACAGCAACGTCCTGCGGCGCCCTAGCGGCGACAACAACGAGTGGCTCACGCGCGTCGGCGTCGGCGGCCGCATGGACCAGCGCGTGTTTGGCCGGCAGGGCGTGCACCTCGAGGGGCGCCTTGACGGTTACCTGTACGACAAGTTCAGCGACCTCGACAACGTTTCCTACTCGGCGCTTGGCGAATGGCGCTACGAAGTCGGCAACGACCTCGCGGGCGCGCTCGGCGTATCACGGCGGCGCTTCCAGGCGGCCCTGTCGGAGATCCAGCGCGACCAATACGACCCGATCACCGAGAGCACGCTGAACGCCACCGCGCGCTACGCCATCGGCCCGCATCTCGGGCTGCGCGGCGCGGCGCACTGGATCGACTACGTGCGTCCGTCGCGCCCGTTCTCCAACACCCGCACCGTGATCCTCGGCGGCGGCATCGACTACGTCACCGATCTGGGCAACGCGGTAGGGTTCGAGGTGCAGGAAGCGAAGGGCGACGCGCCCGTCAACCAGCAGGTCGATCCGCTGGGCATCTTTGTCAGCAACAACTTCACGCAGCGCGATTACGGCGTCATCGGCGCGTTCGGCATCACGCCGAGCATCCGCGTCGCCGGCCGCTTTGGTAGAACACAGCGCACCTACAGCGAGCTGCCTGGACGCGACTTCAACGGCCCGACCTGGAGCGTCACCGGCCAGTGGTACCCGACGACCAAGACCGTGCTCTTCGTCGACTCGGCGAAGCACGTCTCGTCGGTCATCGACGTCGGCGCGAGCCACGTGGTCGTCAGGGGCTACGGCGTTGGCGCGGGGTGGGCGGTCACCGCCAAGCTCAACCTGATGGCGCGCTTCCTGCGCCAGCACCAGGTGTTCGAAGGCGACCCGGAGGCAGAGCTCGGCGTCGCGCCGCTGCGCGAGGAATACATTCGCGGCTACCGCCTTGGCGCGTACTGGGAATACACGCGCCGCATCCACTACCAATTCGCCTTCGACCACGGCGAGCGCCAGTCCAACATCGTCGGGCGCGACTACACCTACAACGCCGGCATCGTCCAGGTCCGCTTCGTCTTTTGATTTTTTTTTGACTTGCCGACCGCCTGTTTACGGCGTGTGCCAGCGCATAGAGAAGCGCTGGTTGAAAAGACTTAAACCCCCGCTCGCCTTCGGCTCACTCCCCCTTAACAGGGGCGCGGCTTAGGAACCGGATCTATCTGCCGTAAGCGTCTTCAAATCGGACAATGTCGTCTTCGCCGAGATACGCGCCGGATTGAACTTCAATAATCTCGAGAGGCAACTTGCCGGGGTTCTCGAGCCGGTGCTTGGTGCCGGGCGGGATGTAGGTCGATTCGTTCTCGGTCAGGAGGAAGGTCTGCTCACCGCGCGTGACGCGCGCGGTGCCGCGCACGACGATCCAGTGCTCGGCGCGGTGGTAGTGCATCTGCAGCGATAGCGCGGCGCCGGGCTCGACGACGATGCGCTTCACCTGGAAGCGCTCGCCCTTCTCGATGCCGTCGTAGCTGCCCCAGGGGCGATGCACCTTGCGGTGCACGAGGCACTCCTCGCGCCCCGCCGCCTTCAGTGACGCGACCAGCTTGCCGACCGCCTGCGCGCTCTCTTTCTTCGCCACCATGACCGCGTCCGGCGTCTCGATCACCACGACATCTTCCATGCCGATGCACGCCACCATGCGATGTTGCGCGACCACCAGAGCATTCCGGGTGTCGGCGAGATGCACATCGCCATGGGTCGCATTGCCGGCCGCATCCTTCTGCTCGATCGCCCAGAGCGCGTCCCAGGCGCCGACATCGGACCATCCGGCGTCGAGGCGCAGCACCACCGCCTGGACCGGGCCGGCTTCGGCGCTGATGCGCTCCATCACCGCGTAGTCGATCGAGTCGGACGGGCATTCGGCGAAGCGCTCCGGGTCCATACGCAGGAAGGCGCCATCCTTGCGGCCCTCGCGATAGGCGCGCTCGGAGGCGGCGAAAATGTCGCGGCGGAAAGTAGCTACCGCGTCCAGCCATACCGAGGCACGTACGGCGAAGATGCCGCTGTTCCAGAGGGTGCGCCCGCTCGCCAGGTACTCGCGTGCGCGCTCGACATCCGGCTTCTCGAAGAATCCCTCGATGCACGCGGCGGCGCGCTCGCTGAGCGCCCGGCCGACGCGAATGTAGCCGTAGCCGGTCTCCGGCGTCACCGGCGGCACGCCGAAGGCGACGACGTAGCCCTGAGCCGCGAGCGCGGCGCCGCGCTCGATGGCGTGCTGGAAGGCGGCGCGCTCGGCGATGACATGGTCCGACGGCATGGCGAGCAGCACGGGATCGTCGCAAGCGACCATATGCATGGCGGCGAGCGTCAGCGCCGGCGCCGTGCCGCGGCCTTTCGGCTCGAGGAGGATGGCGCGCGGCTTCGCGCCAATGCGCGCGAGCTGCGCCTGCGCCATGAAACGGTGAGCTTCGTTGCAGACGAGAAGCGGCTCGCCGAGAGCGGCGACACCGCGCAGGCGCAGCGCCGTCTCCTGCAGCAGCGTGTTCTCGCCGTTCAGCGCATGCAGCGGCTTCGGATGGTATTCACGCGAAAGCGGCCAGAGCCGCGTGCCCGATCCGCCGCACAGGATCACGGGCTGAATCAGGGTCGGCGTGATGCCGAGCTCGATCACGGTGCTGCACCCTCCGGGAAAAAAGATCAGGCGCGCGCGACGCGGCGCCGTTCCCCGTAGAGTTTCTGATAGCTCCAGTCGCCGATAAACCGCGCGAGATAGTCCGCTCGGGCGCAATCGCCCATCTGCCGGAC
>JAEKLK010000156.1 GCA_019509895.1 Betaproteobacteria bacterium
GCACACCGCGCGCACACCCGCGTCCATGTCCATGCCGATCTTCCAGCCCGCGCTGTTGGTATAGCGGAAGCGGCCCCAGTCGCTGATGTCGTTGTCCTCGATGACCACATCGTGCGCTCCGGGCAGCAGGCGAATCGCATCCTGCTTCGCGCCTTTCAGCGTGAAGCCGCGCACGATGACGTACGGCGCGCCGATGGCGATGTTGTAGAGGTCGCGGTCGCTGCCATCGATGGTCATGCCTTCGCCGTCGTAGAGCACATAACCGCTCGGCGTGCCGCCCTCAGTGATCTTCAACGGCTCGCCGGTCTTCACTTTGACGGTGCGCGCGACTGGAAAGCGCTCGCTCCAGGTGCTGGCGCCGAACTGGCGACCGCCAACTTGCAGTTCGTATTTCGAGCCGGGCTCGAGCTGCACGATGCTGCCGCGGCATTCGCGATTGCGCGCGTCGTACCAGAGCGGAAGCGCATCGCGCCATTGCGTCTCACCGGCCTTGCGAAATTGAATGGGACAGCCCGCGGCGCCGGGATCGCCCGGGGGTGACCAGTACACGCCGAGCGATTCGAAGGTGGCAACGACGCGCGGCTCCGCCGGAGCGGATGAAACGGCGAGCGGCGCAAGCAGGAGTGCGAGCGAAATCAGGCGATTGAGATTCACCGCGCGAGGATCGCGCGGCGTGTGCAAAACGATCTATCGCGCGCCTTCCGTCGGGGTGATCAGTCGCTGTCGGGGGGACACTGACAGGCGTGTCGAATAGGCACTACAGCGTTGAAGAAAAAAGGGAAACGAGGATGGTCATTTGTCACTTAGCTCCCTATACTTCGCGCACTACAGGGAACACACTCACAAGGGGCGGGCATGCGAATTCTCATAGCTGACGACCATCCGATCGTACGCCACGGGCTGAAGCAGATGCTCGCGTCGGACCCGGCGGCCACGGTGGTGGGGGAAGCTACCAACGGCGATGAGGCGCTCGAGCTGGCGCGCAAAGTGGAATGGGACATGGCGATCTTCGATTTCTCCATGCCCGGGCGCAGCGGCCTCGATCTGCTCGGCGACATCAAGAAGGAATTTCCCGGAAAGCCCGTGCTGATCCTCAGCATGCACTCGGAAGACGTGCATGGCTCGCGCGTGCTGCGTGCCGGCGGCGCCGGCTACATCACCAAGGACAGCGCGCCGCAGGAGCTCACCACCGCCGTGCGCAAGGTCGCGAACGGCGGCAAGTATGTCTCCGCATCGCTCGCCGAAATCCTCGCCTCGGAGTGCTCGAGCGATCCGCAGAAGGCGCTGCACGAGAAGCTGTCCGATCGCGAGTATCGCGTCATGTGGCTGCTCGCCACCGGCAAGCAGATCAGCGAGATCGCCCGCGAGATGGGCCTTTCGCCCTCGACCGTGAGCACTTATCGCACGCGCATCCTGCGCAAGCTTGGCCTTGCCAGCAACGCGGCGCTCGTGCACTACGCAGTCCGTCACCAGCTCGTAGGCTAAGGAAAACATGTCCGAGGCAGCAACGGTGGCGCGCAACGCCCCCGAGTCCGAACCCTTCACGGCCGAGGCACAGACCGACAGCACGCCGCAGGCCAAGATTCTGCTCGTCGACGACGAGCCGAAGAGTCTCTTCGCGCTGCAGGAGCTCTTGTCGACGCTCGGCCAGAACCTGATGATCGCGCAGTCCGGCGAAGAGGCGCTGCGCCTCGCGCTCAGGAACGACTTCGCGGTTATTTTGCTCGACGTGCGCATGCCGGGGATCGATGGCTTCGAGACCGCGCGCATGATCAGAAACCGCGAGCGCTCGCGGCTCACGCCGATCATCTTCCTCACCGCCGCGGCCGACGAGATGAGCTCGATGTTCCGCGGCTACGAGGCGGGCGCCGTCGACTATCTGCAGAAGCCGGTGGTGCCGGAGATCCTGAAGGCCAAGGTCGCGGTGTTCGTCGAGCTGTTCCGCAAGAGCGAGCGGCTGCGCGAATCGGAAGAGAAGCTCCGCCGCCTGGCCGCGCACCTGATCTCCGTGCGCGAGGAAGAGCGCGCGCACATCGCGCGCGAGATCCACGATGAGCTCGGCCAGGTGCTGACCGGCCTCAAGATGGAGGTCACCTGGCTCGCCAAGCGCCTGCGCGAGAAGCCGCTTATCGAGAAGACCGACTCGATGTGCAAGCTGATCGACACGACGGTGCAGACGGTGCGCAAGATCGCCACCGGTCTGCGGCCCGAGATGCTCGACGACATGGGTCTCGTCGCCGCGGTCGGCTGGCAGGCGAAGGAGTTCCAGAAGCGCACCGGCATCCGCTGCCGCACCAAGCTGCCGCCGGAGACCGCGAAGCTCGACGTCGACGTGTCGACGACGATGTTCCGCATCTTTCAGGAGATCCTCACCAACGTCGCGCGCCACTCGCGCGCCACGCGCGTCGACATGGAGCTCGCCCTCGGCGAGGAGCGTGTCGCGCTGGAAGTCACCGACAACGGCGTCGGCATCGCCGACAGCGACCTGAACGGCAAGAAGTCGCTCGGGTTGCTGGGCATGCATGAGCGCGCGCTGCTCTTCGGTGGCGAAGTGAAAATCAACGGCACGCCGGGCCACGGAACCCGCGTGTCCGTATCCATCCCCATCCGCCAGAGGGCGTGACCGAAGTGAAAGTCATCATCGCCGACGACCACCCGGTGGTCCGCCAAGGATTGCGACAGATGCTGGCGGTGGAGCAGGATCTCACCGTCGTGGGTGAGGCGCGCAACGGCCAGGAAGTGGTCGAGCTTTCGCGCCGCGTGCCCTGGGAAGTCGCCGTCCTGGACTACAACATGCCCGGCAAGAACGGCCTCGAGCTCATCAAGGAGCTAAGGCAGCGCTATCCCGGCCGGGCCGTGCTCATCCTGTCGATGTACCCCGAGGACCGCTACGCGGTGCGGGCGCTGAAGGCCGGCGCCGCGGGCTATCTCACCAAGGAGAGCGCGCCCGAGGAGCTGGTGAGCGCGATCCGCAAGGTCGCGGGCGGCGGCCGTTACGTCACGCCGACCCTCGGCGAGAAGCTCGCCCTCGAGCTCGAGGACAACCGCGGCAAGCCGCTGCACGAGACGCTGTCCGATCGCGAATACCAGGTGATGTGGATGATCGCTTCGGGCAAGACCGTGCGGCAGATCGCCGACGAGCTGTTCCTCTCTCCCAATACGGTCAGCACGCACCGCACGCGCATCCTCCGCAAGATGAACATGAAGTCCAACGCGGAGTTGATGCACTACGCCATCGCACACCATCTCGTGGACTGAGAGTTCGGGGCCAGGACCGGAACTGGCCCTTATTTGGCTGTAGTCGTTTGAGCGACAGACCGATGGTCTGTTTCCCGATATCCCCTGTCGGGATTGCTCCGTAGCATCACGCACTTAGCACCTTAGTAGACCCCGTAGAGGGAACCCCATGGAATCGATGCACGCAGGCCTTCAAATGATGCTTGACCGCGCCGAGCTGCTGAAAGCGTTGCGCCAGTTCAAGCGCGGCGACTTCACCGTGCGCATGCCCTTGAATCTCACGGGGATCGACGGCGAGATCGCGCAAGCCTTCAACGACGTAGTCGAGCTCGAGGAGGCAAAAGCCGCCGAAATCGCCCGCGTCGCCGAGCTCGTCGGCAAGGAAGGCCAGTTCAATCACCGCATGACGCTGCCAGGGGCCACCGGCGCCTGGGCCGATGTCATCGGTTCGATCAACGCGTTGGTCAGCGACGTGATGTATCCGGTCCACGAAGTGGCGCGCGTCATCGGCTCGGTGGCGAAGGGCGACCTGTCGCAGACCATGGTCCTGGAAGCCGAGGGCCGGCCGCTGCGCGGCGAGGCGCTGCGCCTGGGCACCGTGATGAACACGATGGTGGGACAGCTCAACGCCTTCGCAAGCGAAGTGTCGCGGGTGGCGAAGGAGGTGGGCAGCGACGGCAAGCTCGGCGGCCAGGCACAGGTGCCGGGCGTCGGCGGCGTCTGGAAGGACCTTACCGAGAACGTCAACTCGATGGCCGCCAACCTCACCGGCCAGGTGCGCAATATCGCCGACGTCACTACGGCGGTCGCGAAGGGCGATCTCTCGAGGAAGATCAGCGCCGAGGCGCGAGGCGATATCCTCGCCCTCAAGAACACCATCAATACGATGGTGGATCAGCTCAACGCCTTCGCCGGCGAAGT
>JAEKLK010000157.1 GCA_019509895.1 Betaproteobacteria bacterium
ATAGGTGAAGTCGTCGGCGATCATCGCGAGGCGCTTTACCCCGAGCTTCGTGGCCGCGTAATCACCCAGCGGATACATGGCCTGCGCCGCGGTACCGTAGGTGTGGATGACGTAGTCGCTCTTCTTCTGCTGAGCGAGGTCGTTCTGCGCCGCCGACATCGGCGGCAGGAGCGGCACCTTCGCCTGCAACACGTACTCGTCGAGCGCGAGCGCCTCGAACGTCGCGAGCGGGCCGACCAGGATATGCACCTTCTCGCGCTCGACCAGCTCTTGCGCCTTGGTTTTCGCCTGTGCCGGCTGGCCGGCAGTATCGGCGAAGAAGATCTGCACCTTGCGGCCGGCGAGGGTGTTGCTGCGCTCCTTGAGGAAGAGATTGATGCCTTCTTCCATCTGCCGGCCGCCGGCGGCGAGCGGGCCGGTGCGCACCGTGAGGAAGCCGACCCTGAGCGGCTCCTGCGCCGGCGCGGCTGCGGCGATCAACATGCCAATGAGCGCGAGCGCCGCGCCGACGATGTGCTTCATGTGATCTCCTCCGGGTAGGCGGAGGATAGCAGTTCAGGGGCTCGGGACGTCGGCTTCCTTGAGCATGTGCGCGCCAACGCCGAGGAGGCGCACCGGGCGCTCGGCCGCCTCGGTGCGCTCGAGCAGCGTCTGTGCGCGGTTCACGATCTCCGAGCGCGAGTCGGTGAAGTACTCGGTCGTATGGCTGCGCGTCACCGTCTTGAAGTTGCCGTAGCGCACCTTGATGGTGACGGTGCGCGCGCGCAGGCCCTTCCTCTTCAGCTGCTCGGCGACGTCCTCGGCCAGGAGCTGCATCTGCTGGTTCATCTGGCGCCAGTCGGTGAGGTCCTTGGCGTAGGTCGTCTCGCATGACACCGACTTGGTCTCGCGGTTCGGCTCCACCGGCCGCGGATCGCGGCCATAGGAGAGTTCGATCAGCCACTCGGCCAGGCTGCCCACGGTGTTCGCCAGCAGCGCGCGGTCGATCGTGCGGACGTCGACCAGTCGCTCGACGCCGATGGCGCGCAGCTTCTTTGCCGTCACTGGACCAACGCCCCAGAGCGCTTCGGCGGGCAGCTTGTGCAGGAAGCTTTCCATCCGCTCGGGCGCGATCACGGTGAGGCCGTCGGGCTTCTGCCAGCCGGAGGCGATCTTCGCCAGGAACTTGTTCGGCGCCACGCCGGCCGACGCAGTGAGCTGCAGCTCGTCCTTGATGGTCTGCTTGATGCGCAGCGCGACGTTCATCGCGAGCGGCTCGCCCCAGTGGTTTTCGGTGACGTCGAGATACGCCTCGTCGAGCGAGAGCGGCTCGACCAGCGGCGTCGCCGCGCGCAGGATTGCCATCACCTTCTGCGAGGCTTCCCGGTAGCGCGTGAAGTCGGGCGGCACGATCAGGAGCTCGGGGCACAGGCGCACCGCGCGCGCCATCGGCATCGCCGAGCGCACGCCGAACGTGCGCGCCTCGTAGCTCGCGGCGGCGACCACGCCGCGCGACTCCGGTGAGCCGCCCACCGCGAGCGGCTTGCCGCGCAGCTCCGGGTTATCGCGGCTCTCGACGGACGCGTAGAACGCGTCCATGTCCAGGTGGATGATGCGGCGCGGCGGCTCGTCCAAGCTTGAGTAAGATGCCATGAAATCGCGCGAGGAGGCCGCATGCAGGGGAAAATCGGGCTCGAAGAACATTTCGCAATTGATGACACGCTTCATGATTCGAAAGGATTTCTAGCCGACAGCACGTGGCCCGAGCTCGAGTCGCGCCTGATGGACATGCAGGAGCGGCGCATCGCCGAGATGGATCGGCACGGCATGCAGACGATGATCCTGTCGCTCAACGCGCCGGCTATCCAGAGCATCCCGGATGCGAAGCGCGCGAGCGATATGGCTCGGCGCGCGAACGACTTTCTCGCGCGCGAGGTGGCGAAGCGGCCGTCGCGCTTGCAGGGGCTCGCGGCGCTCGCGATGCAGGACCCGGACGGCGCGGCCCGCGAGCTCGTCCGCTGCGTGAAGGAGCTCGGCTTTCGCGGCGCGCTGGTGAACGGCTTCTCGCAGATCGGCGATCCCAACTCGATGGTGTACCTCGACGACGCGCGCTACCGCGGCTTCTGGGCGGAGTGCGAGCGCCTCGACGTGCCCTTCTACTTACATCCGCGTAACCCGCTCCCTTCGGCGGCGCAGATCTACGAGGGACATCCGTGGCTCCTCGGCCCGACCTGGGCCTTCGGCCAGGAAACGGCGGTGCACGCGCTGCGCCTCATGGCCTCGGGCCTCTTCGACCGGCACCCGAAGCTGCAAATCATCCTAGGGCACCTGGGGGAGGGGCTGCCCTACAGCATGTGGCGCGTCGACAATCGCAACGCCTGGACCAAGGCACCGCCGCGCTACCCGGCGAAGGAAAAGCTCGGCTTCTATTTCCAGCGCAACTTCCACCTCACCACCGCGGGCAACTTCCGCACGCAGACGCTGATCGACGCGATCCTGGAAGTCGGCGCTGACCGCATCATGTTCTCGACCGACTGGCCATTCGAGAACGTCGACCACGCGGCGATCTGGTTCGATGCCTGCTCGATCAGCGAGGCCGATCGCCTGAAGATCGGCCGCACCAACGCGGAGCGGCTCTTCAAGCTCGCCTGAGGGCGTAGCATGGGCGGCTCGAGGAGGAGGGGTCATGGCACTGCGTTTCACACTGGCGTTGCTTTGCCTCGCGGCGGTCGATGCGTCGGCGCAGGCGCCGCCGGCGATGCCTGATCCAAGCCCGCTCCATGTAGTGACCTATGTGGAGCTCCGCCCGACGGCAAAGAACGAGGGCTCGGCGCTGCTGCGCGCGTGGCGCGACGCGCAACGCCAAGCGGCGGGCAACCAGCGCGCGGAAGTCGTCCAGCATCCGACCCGGCCGGGTCAGTTCGTCATTATCGCGGCGTGGCGGAACAAGGTCGCGTTCGACGGCCATGCCGAGGCCGCCGCGCCATTCCGGGAAAAGCTGAACGCGCTCCGCAACAGCCCGACCGATGACCGCCTGCACACCGGTTTATCGACCGGCGAGCCCGGGGCGCCGCAGGCCGGCGTGCTTTACGTGGTGACGCACGTGGACGTGGTGCCGCCGCGGCGCGAGGACACCGAGGCGGCCCTGAAGGCGCTCGCTCAAGCGAATCGCGTCGCCGAGGGCAACCTGCGCTTCGAAGTGCTGCAACAGATCAATCGGCTCAACCATTTCACGGTCGTCGAAACGTGGCGCTCGCGCCAGGCGTACGACGCCAACAGCATGTCGGCGCATCAGCGCGAGTTCCGCGACAAGCTGGCGCCGATGGCCGGCGCGCTCTACGACGAGCGTCTCTATGAAGGCCTTGACTGAAAGGCAGACGCGGGCCGAATTTCGTACTTCGTACGAAATTATTTCTGCGGCCGCCAAGGCCGCGGGAAGGCGGCCGGGCTTGCGTTGCCGTCGCGGTCCACCGCGACGATGCCGAAGACGTAGTCGTCCTTCGAGACGCCCTTGAGCGTGAAGCGCGTGACGTTGCCGGCGTCGCGCGAGTACTGCCAGGTCGGCGCGCCGACGTCGCGCCAGACGATGCGGTAGCCGGCGAGGTCGGGCTCGTCGTTCGCGCGCCAGCGAAGCGTCGTGTCGTTCTCGAGCTGCACCACCTCGATGCCGGCATCGCGCGGCGTCGCCGGCGCGAGCGCGAGCGAGGCGAGGCCCGTCGCGTTGATGCGCGCCACCTTGGCGATGTAGTCGAAGTCCACGTACTGGACGAGGTCACCTTGCTGCACGCCGTTCACCACGGTGACGTTCTTGTGCTGGTGGCGATAGTCCTCGGCGGGCTCGACGAGGCGCACCGCGGGGTAGCCGCGCTCGAGGAACGACAAGTGGTCGCTGCCCCGCAGGAAGCGGTCGGGACGCGCAATGAGCCGCACGCTCATGCCAGCGGCATAGCGCTCGGCCGTGTCCTTGAGATAGCGGCGGAGCTCGTGCGTTGGCGTGTCGTCTTCGGCGCCCGAGCGCGCGATTTGCTCAAGCTCCGGCGACTTGATGTTGATCAGCGCCGGCAGCCCGTTCGCGAAGAGCCGCACCTCGCCGTCGTGCCGCTCGCCGTCCGCGCCGGTGGGGCTGCCGATGATGTCGTTCGAGATCATGCCGGCGATGTTCAATCCCTTCTTTTTC
>JAEKLK010000158.1 GCA_019509895.1 Betaproteobacteria bacterium
GCTCGACCACGTGAGCGATGCGCTCGCCGGCGGCGGCTCGGCCTTCGCCGCCGACGATGATCCGGAGCTCGTGCGCGCGGCCGCACCGTTCAGCCTCAAGCTAACCGAGAGCCTGCTCGCCGAAAATCCGCGCCACGCAGGACTGCTGCTCGCCGCGACGCGCGGCTTCACGCAGTACGCCTACGCCTTCGTACAGCAGGAAGCCGAGGAGCTCGAAGAGCAGGACCTCATGAAGGCGGCGGTGCTCCAGGAACGCGCACGGCGTCTGTATCGCCGCGCGCGCGACTACGGGCTGCGCGCAATGGCGCTCCAACAGCCGAACATTGCGCTCGAACTGCAACGGGATCCGCAGCGCGCCGCGGCGCGGTTCGGCCGAACGGACGCGGCGCTCCTCTACTGGACGGCCGCCTCCTGGGCTGCGCTCATCGGCCTCGGTAAAGACAACCCCGAGCTGCTCGCCGAGCTTCCCGTGATGGAAGCGCTCATCGATCGGGCGCTCGAACTCGACGAGTCCTTCGAGCGCGGCGCAATCCACACTTTTCTGATCGGCTACGAGGCTGCGCGCCAAGGCGCGAGCGGTGATCCGGCAAGCCGGGCCCGCGCGCATTTTGCGCGCGCGGTCGAGCTCTCGGCCGGTGGCGATGCATCGCCCTATGTTGCGCTCGCCGAGTCAGTCAGCGTGCCGCAGCAGCGACGCGACGAGTTCGAGCGGCTGCTCAGGCAAGCGCTCGGTATCGACGTCGATGGCGATCCCAAAAACCGCCTGCCCAACCTGGTGTCGCAGCGGCGCGCCCGCTGGCTGCTGTCGCGCACCGGGCGGCTCTTCACCGACTGAAAGGGGAATCCATGGTCATGCGAATCGTCGCGGCGCTGTTGCTCGGCACCGTGCTTCAAGGGCTTCAGGCAGAACCGGTGAAGATCCGACTCGGGGCGCTCGCGCCGCGCGGTACCGCCTGGCACCGCAGCCTGCTCGAAATGGGCGAGAAGTGGCGTGCCGCCGAAGGCCCGGGCGCTGAATTCGTCGTCTACGGCGGCGGCTCTCAGGGCGGCGAAGCCGACATGGTCCGGCGCATGCGCGTCGGTCAATTGAACGCGGCCATGCTGTCGGTCATCGGCCTCACGGAGATCGACCCCTCGGTCTCGGTACTGCAGAAGATGCCGCTCGTCTTCCGCTCCTGGGACGAGCTCGACTACGTGCGCGAGAAGCTCCGCCCGAGGCTCGAGAAGCGCTTCGAGGAGGCCGGCTTCGTCGTGCTGTGCTGGGGTGACGCCGGCTGGGTGCGCTTCTTCTCGAAAACGCCAGCCGTCCGTCCGGAGGATTTCCGTCGGCTGAAGATCTTCACCTGGGCGGGCGACGCGCCGCAGGCCGATGTCATGAAGAGTCTCGGCTACCAGCCGGTCGTGCTGGAGGTCGCCGACATTCTTCCCGGGCTGCAGACCGGAATGATCAACATGGTGCCGACCACGCCCTTCTGGGCGCTCACGCTGCAGTTGTACCCGCACGCCCCGTACATGCTCGAGCTCGACTGGGCGCCGCTGGTGGGCGCAATCATCGTCACGCGCAAAGCGTGGGACGCCATGTCGAGCGCGGGCCGCCAGGCGATGACCAAGGCAGGGACGGAAGCGGGTCTCGAGCTGCGCGCGGTCAGCCGTCGCGAGCATCAGGAAGCGGTGGCGGCGATGGAGAAACGCGGCCTCAAGGTGCAGCGGCTCACACCCGAGCTAGACGCGCAATGGCGCCGCGCCGCCGAACAGATGTATCCGCTCGTGCGCGGCAGCATGGTCCCGGCCGATTTCTTCGACGAGGTGCAGCGCCTGCTGGGCGAGTACCGCGCCTCTCGGCAGGCGAGGGCGCAATGAAAGCCTTCGAGAACCTCGCTCTTTCGGCGGCCCTCGGTGCGATGGCGATCCTGCCGCTGGCGGAAATCGCGCTGCGCGCCACGCTGCACACCGGCATCTCGGGCGCGGCGTCGCTGACCCAGCATCTGGCGCTCGTGGCGAGCATGCTGGGGGCGGCGGTCGCCGCGCGTGAGGGCCGATTGCTTTCGCTTTCCACCGTCGACTCACTACTCGACGGCAAGAGCGCGATCGTCGTGCGCTTCTTCACCCGGACCGTCGCGGTGATCGTGGCGGCGCTCCTCTTCCTCGCGAGCGCCGAGTTCGTCCTCGCCGAACGCGCGGGCGGCAATGTCATCGTCTACGGCATTCCGGTGTGGCTCGCCGAGGCGGTGCTACCGCTGGGCTTCGCCATCCTGACTGCGCGCCTCGCCTGCGGAGCAGCCGGCAACTGGCCCGCGCGCATCGCCACCCTGGCCCTCGCAGCGGCCGTCGCCTTTGCCGCCGCCCGCCAGTTACCGCTTAACAACGCGACCGCTCTCGCCGCCATCGGGGCAGTGCTCGCCGCGGCGGTGTTCGGCTCGCCGGTCTTCACCACGCTGGGCGGTCTCGCGCTCTTTCTCTTCTGGAGCCGAGGCTTGCCGATCGCCGCCGTCGCGCTCGATCACTACCGCATGGTGGTGAATCCTTCGCTGCCCATGATTCCGCTCTTCACGCTCGCCGGTTACTTGTTGGCGGAAGGCGGCGCGCCGCGGCGCCTTATTCGCGTCTTCAATGCGCTTCTCGGCGGCATGCGCGGCGGCGCGGCGTTCGCCACGGTGCTGGCCTGCGCCTTCTTCACGTCGTTCTCCGGCGCTTCGGGGGTGACGATCATCGCGCTCGGCGGCATGCTCATGCCGCTCCTGCTGAGCGCCGGCTACGCGGAAAAGAGCGCGCTCGGCTTGCTCGCCGGCGCCGGCTCGCTCGGCGGCCTGCTGCCGCCGGGATTGCCGCTCGTCCTTTACGCGCTCGTCGCCAAGCTGCCGATCGAGGACATGTTCCTCGCCGGCATCGTGCCCGGCCTCCTGATGGTCGCGCTCGTCGCTGCCTGGGGCTTGCGGCTGGCGCCCCGCCGCCCAATCACGGTGCGGCGCGCAGACTGGCGTGAGGCGCGAGCGGCGCTGCTCGCTGCGAAGTGGGAGCTCTGCCTGCCGCTCGTGGCCTTCGCCGCGCTCTTCGGCGGCTTTGCCACGCCGGTCGAGGCCGCGGCGCTCACCGCGGTGTACGCGTTCGTGATCGAGGTATTCGTCTACCGGGACCTGAACCTTCGGCACGACGTGCCGCGCGTGATGGCGCAGTGCGGGCTGCTGGTGGGCGGCGTGCTCTTGATCCTCGGCGTGGCGCTCGGCTTCACCAATTTCCTCATAGACGCCAACATTCCGGAGCGGCTAGTCGACTGGGTGAGCGCCACCATCCATTCGCGATGGCTGTTTCTCGCCGCGCTCAACGTATTCCTGCTCGTCGCGGGGTGCGTCCTCGACATCTTTTCGGCGACCGTGGTGCTCGTTCCGCTGCTCGTGCCGCTCGGCAGCGCGTTCGGCATCGATCCGCTGCATCTCGCGATCGTGTTCCTGGTGAACATGGAGCTCGGTTACCTCACGCCGCCGGTCGGCATGAATCTCTTCTTCACCGCCTACCGGTTCGGCAAGCCGCTGCCCGAGGTTTTCAGGGCCGCGCTGCCCGCTTTCTTCGTGCTCGCGACCGCACTGGTCGCGGTCACGCTCTTGCCCTGGCTCGCCACCGCCCTTCCGGAGCTGACCAAATGAATACCGATACGCAAAAGAGACTCACCGTGCGCGAATCGCAGGTGCTGAGGCTGATCGCCTCGGGCTGCACCTATTCGCAGACCGCCGAGCATCTCGGCATCTCGCTGCACACGGTCACCACGCATATCAAGAACCTGTATCGCAAGCTCGAGGTGCATTGCGCTGCCGGCGCCGTCATGCGGGCGGTGCAGCTGCAGATCCTGGGAGGGCAGGCATGAACGCCATCGTGATCGGCGCCGGCATGACGGGTATCGCCGCCGGCTACTACCTGCGCGCCCGAGGCATCGCGTACACCATCCTGGAGGCAAAGAGCGATCTCGGCGGCGTCTGGAACACGCACCGCTGGCACGGCGCGCGCTGCGATTCCGAATTCATCAAGTACTCCTTCAGCTTTAAGCCGTTCCTCTCCGAGCGCTGCCTCCACGGTCGGGCGCAGATCCAGGCGTATCTGCGCGCCGTCGCAGAGGAGTTCGGCATCCTGCAGCACATCCGGTTCGATACCCGGGTGGTT
>JAEKLK010000159.1 GCA_019509895.1 Betaproteobacteria bacterium
TTCCGCACCAAGGACGACCTCGAGGCGATCTGGGAAGCGATCTTCGACGGCACGGTGGACCTCGTCGCCTCCGACCACAATGCGCGCAAGAAGGTCAACAAGGACAAGCCGCTGTGGCTCGCGTCGCAGGGCTTTCCCGCCACGGCGAGCATGCTGCCGGTGATGCTCTCGGAGGGCTATCACAAGCGCAAACTGCCGCTGCAGCGCATCTGCCAGCTCCTCGGCGCCGTTCCAGCGAAGGTGTTCGACCTCGCGCCGCTCAAGGGCTCGCTCGCCCCCGGCGCTGACGCCGATTTCACGCTGGTCGATCTCAACAAGGAGCGCGTGCTGCACGCCGCCGACTTCGCCTCCTACGCCGAGTACAACCTGCACGAAGGCTGGAACTTCAAAGGCTGGCCGGTGCGCGCGATCTCGCGCGGCGTGACGGTGATGGATGAGCACAAGATGGTCGGCAAAGGCGGGCACGGCAAATACCTCTGGCGCCGCATCGGGCAGCCGCCGATCCCCGGCAAGACTCGATAGCGATTAGTTTTTTGAGATAGGGACAGATTTTCGTCGTCCCCGCGAAGGCGGGGACCCCGTTTAAAAATCAAACTGGGCCCCCGACAAAAGCACTCGGGGGCGACGGGCGATTTTGCTCGGGGGCGACGCAGATGGTCAGCGATCCCCGGAGAAGTCGCTCGCCAGTTTCCGCTGGCCTGCGAAGTTCCGCACGTGCTCGACCATCTCGCGCGACGGTTTGGCATAGAACTGATGCCGGCTGACGCCCATCCCGGTCGTCCCTTTGAGCCGTACCAGAAACGCCGCGTGCTGGAACAGCGCCCCCAGGCTGTCCATCACCGGCACGCCCCCACGCGCCGCCAGGCGGCGACGGCGCACGAGGAATTCGTTCAGCACCCCGTCGGCCGGGATGATGATCTCGGCGCCGCGCCCAATCATGGCCGCGCACGCGACGTCGAAGCGCTCTTCGATCTCCCGCGCCGTCTTCTCGTCCGCCTCGAGCGCGAACTCGTCGATCGGCGGGTCGAGCGCGAGCGCGCCGGCGAAGCGGCGTTCGAGTCCATAGGCCACCAGCATGTCGGTGTAGTCGGCCGATTGATCCTCGCAGAGCGTGACGAGGCCGAACTTCCGCCCTAATGAGCAGGCAGTCAGCGCGCACGATTCTCCGAGGCTGACCACCGGGATATCGACCAGCGACCTCGCCGGCCGCAAGCCCGGATCGAAGAAGCAGCTGATGGCCATCGCGTCGAAACCTTCGCGCTCCGCCACCATCGCCGCGTCACAGATCTGGAGGTCATGAACGGCGGCCACGTAGCGGTACTTGATCGCGTCGATCGGCGCGCAGCCCTCCGTGTAAGTGCCGGGCCGCAGGCCATGCACGCTCACCGTGGCGTCCTTCCCCATCACGGCTGCTGCATGCTCCGTAATCGTCTTGCGATACAGCGGCATCACCGTCAGGTCGGTAAAGCTGTGGTGCCAGATGCGCATGGGTTTCCCGAGTTTTCCTTTAGGGAGGCGGGAAGCTTAACGCACCGCTTCATCCATGAACGCGATGGCGACAATCCATTCGGTAGATGCACCTTTTCTCGTAGCATTCCCCCCATGACGCCCAACCAGAATCCGACTCGCTCGCAAGCCGCCGCCAACACCCGCAAGCTGATTGAATGGGCCATCGAGGCGGTCAACAAGCCGCTGCCCGAGCCGGTGCGCCGGCGCGCAGCGATCATCCTCTCGGACGACATCGGCGCGATGGTCGCCGGCTCGCTCGAAACCCAAGTCACCAAAGCGCGGGAAGGACTGCTGCGCACCTCGTCGGGCAAGGTAGAGGCCACCGTGCTCGCCAAAGGCGCGCCGCGCGCTGATCGCTATGCCGCGGCGAGCGCGAACGGCATGGCAATTACCTGGTGCGAGCTCGACGAGGGCTTTCGCAACGCCTCGTGCCACGGCGGCGCGTACACGATTCCCGCGCTCCTGGCCGAAGCCGAGGCGCAAAGCCGCAGCGTCGAGGAAGTGCTGCGCGCGCTCGCCGTCGCCTACGAAGTCACCACGCGCTTCGCGCTCGCCTTTCCGTTTCCCGTGTTCAACGTGCATCCCCACGCAGCATTCGCCACGATCGGCGGCGCAGCGGCCGCGTCGCTCGTACGCCGGCAGGATGCGAAGACCATGCTCTCCGCGGTGACCGGCGCCGCCAGCATGTCGTTTGCCGGACCGTTCGACACGGCAGTCGAAGGCGCGCTCATCCGCAACGCGTGGACCTCCGCCGGCGCCTGGATCGGCCTGCGCGCCGCCGACTGGGCCGAGGCCGGTATCGGTGGCAACGATGTCACGCCTTACGATGTCTTCGTCGGCGCATACAAGTGCCGCGCGATTCCCGAAGCTCTCGTCGAAGGCCTGGGCGAGACCTGGTCGGTGACCAACGGCTACCACAAGGTGTTCGCCTGCTGCGGCTACGCGCATTCGGCGGTCGAGGCGACGCTCGAGCTTCTCGGCCGCATGCAGAAGAAGAAGGAGGAGATCACCGAGATCGTGGTCGAGACGGCGCCCGGCGGCCAGGCGCTGCGCAATGTCGAGCCGGAGACGGTGCTCGCAGCGAAGTTCTCGCTGCCGCACGCCATTGCCGCTACCGTCCAGCTTGGCACCGCGGGCGCGCGCGCCTTTACCGACGACAAGCTCCGCGACGAACGCATCGCCAAGCTACGAGAGCGAGTTCGCCTGCTGCCCTACCCCGACCTGAAGCCCGCGCCGAACGACCGACCGGCTCGCGTGACGATGCGCTTCGGCGACGGCGCCGAGATGAGCGCCGTGGTGGAGAGCGCGCGCGGTGGCGCGGACAAACCATTCGATGAGCCGACGCTCCTTTCCAAGCTGGCCGAGAACGCCGGCGCCGTTTTCCCGGCGGTCCCCGAAACGCTGAAGAAGGTCATCGCCGGCGACAAACATCTTCTCTCGCAAGGATGGAAGGAAACGCTCGCGGCAATGGTGAAGTCGTGACCCTCGCCCGCGAACTGGTGCGCGCCGCGCGCGCCGCCGCCAAGACGCCTTTGCCCGAAGACGTCGCCACCGCAGCGCGCCTGCACTTCCTCGACGCGATCGGCGTCGGCCTCGCGTCGGCCGGTTCGCCGATCGGCGCGGCCTATCGCGCCTACGCCGCCGACGTCGCGAAAGGCGGCCCGGCCACCGTGTTCGGCCAGGCTACCGGCGCGAGTGCGGCGGATGCCGCGCTCATCAACGGCGGCCTGAACCACAGCCTGGAATTCGACGACACACATACCGCTTCCATCGCCCACGGCAGCGCAGTACTCGCCGCCGCGGCGCTGGCCGTAGCCGAAGCGCAGAACGCAAGCGGCGCGGCGCTTCTCGGCGCCTACGCGCGCGGCTGGGAAGTGCTGATCCGCTTCGGCCTCGCCGCGCCGAACGGCTTCCATGCCAAAGGCTTCATGAGCACCTCCGTCACCGGGGCCCTCACATCCGCGCTGATGGCCGCCGAGCTCATGAACCTCGACGAAGACCGCAGCGTCGCCGCCATCGGCATCGCCCTCAGCCAAGCCTCCGGCGTCATGGAGTTCCTCACCAACGGCTCGTCGGTGAAGTCGCTGCACCCGGGCTGGGCCGCGCATGGCGGTGTGGTGGCAGCGCTCTTCGCCCGTGCGGGAATGACCGGACCCGAGACCTCGCTCGACGGCAAACACGGCCTCTTCCGCCAGTTCACTGGCGATGAAGCTGCCGCCGGGCGCTTCCGCTCATTGATCGGCGACCTCGGCCGCGAATGGCATCTGCCGAAGGCCGCGTACAAGTTCTATCCCTGCTGCCATTACCTGCACCCCTTCATCGAGGCCGCCGGCAAGCTCGCCGAGCGTGGCGTGCGCGCGGGCGACGTCGAGCGCATCCTGTGCCGCGTGCCTCAAGGAGAAGCGGCAGTGATCTGCGAGCCATGGGAAACCAAACAATCGCCCGCCAACGGGCATGCCGCGCGTTGGAGCCTGCCGATCACCGTCGCCGCGCAGTTGGTGGAGGGAAAGGTTGATCTCGCGACGTTCGAAACAACGGCGAGCGACTCGGTGCTCAGCCTAGCGCGGCGCATTCAATGGCAGCCGCTGCCCGGCGCACGTTTCCCGGAGCGCTTCGAGGCCGAGCTCGTCTGCG
>JAEKLK010000160.1 GCA_019509895.1 Betaproteobacteria bacterium
ATTCCGCAGGGCGCCGGGTTTCGCACGGCCGTCGCACAACTCGAGCGCGCCGGCGTGAAGGTGCGCCCCTATCAGTTCGAGGCGCTCGCGCGCGCGCTCGGCCGCAGCCGCGACGTAAAGGCCGGCAACTACCTCATCGCGCAGCCACTGAATCCCGTCGAGCTCCTCGATAAGCTGACGCGCGGCGATGTCACCCAGGCGGAGATCCGGCTGATCGAAGGCTGGACCTTCGCTCAGTTCCGCGCGGTGCTTGACGCGAGCCCGGACATCCGCCACGACACGCAGGGCCTCGAGGACAGCGAGATCCTGAAGCGCATCCAGGCGGTGGAGTCGCATCCCGAAGGCCTGTTTTTCCCCGACACCTATCTCTTCGCCCGTGGCTCGAGCGACCTTGCGGTCCTCCGGCGCGCCTACCGCGCCTTGCAGCGGCATCTGAAAACCGAATGGGAGGCGCGCCTAGCCAACGTCCCATACCGCACGCCTTACGACGCGCTGATCATGGCCTCGATTATCGAAAAGGAGACCGGCCGCGCGGAGGAGCGTGACCAGGTCGGCGGCGTGCTGGTGAATCGCCTGCGCATCGGCATGCGCCTGCAGGTCGATCCCACGGTGATCTACGGCCTGGGCGCTTCGTTCGACGGCAACCTGAAGAAAGTGCATCTGCTCGAAGACGGCCCGTACAACACCTATACGCGCGCCGGCCTGCCGCCGACACCGATCGCCATGCCGGGCCTCGCGTCGATCCACGCGGCCCTGCGGCCCGGACAGACCAACGCGCTCTATTACGTTTCGCGCGGCGACGGCTCGAGCCAGTTTTCGCGCACCATCGAGGAGCACAATCGGGCGGTGACGCGCTACCAGCTCGGCGGCCGCCGCCCGGCGAAATGAAGTTCATTACCCTCGAAGGTGTCGACGGCGCCGGCAAGTCCAGCCACATCGAATTCATCGCCGATGCGGTGCGCACCAAGGCGCCGCACGTCATCGTCACGCGCGAGCCCGGCGGCACCGACCTCGCCGAGCGGCTGCGCCAAGTGATCCTCGCGGAGCCGCTGACGCCGATTCTCGAGACGCTGCTCATCTTCGCCGCGCGCAGCGACCACGTCACGCGCGTCATCCGCCCGGCGCTCGAGAGCGGCCAGTGGGTGATCTGCGACCGCTTCATCGACGCCACCATTGCCTACCAGGTCGCCGGCAAGGGCGTACCCCGCGACCTGATCGCGCGACTCGCGCAAGCCGCGCATCCGGGCCTCGCGCCCGACCGCACCCTGGTCTTCGATTGCCCGTACGACATCGCGGCGGCACGCCTCGCGAAGGCGGGCCGCAAGCTCGATCGCTTCGAGCGCGAAGACCGCGCCTTCTACGAGCGCGTGCGCTCGGCGTACCTCGAGCTCGCCAGGGCCGAGCCGCCGCGTATGCGCATCATCGACGCCTCGCGCAGCGCCGGTGAGGTGCGCGAGCAGATCACTGCCGCGCTCGCGAGCCTCTGATGCACCCCTGGAACGAAGCGGTCCTCGAGTCCCTCAAGAAAGCGCGCCAGCGCCTGCCGCACGCCCTTTTGATCCACGGGCCGCGCGGCGTCGGCAAGCTCGCGCTCGCCGAGCAGTTCGCGCAGTTGCTCCTTTGCGAGCACGCCGACCCACTGGCGCGCCCGTGCGGACGGTGCGACGCGTGCCGCTGGTATCTCACCGGCAACCACCCGGATTTTCGGCGCATCGAGCCCGAGGCGCTGGCCAAGACGCCGCCGGTGGACGCGGAAACGGAGGAGGGGACTGAGGCCCCGGCCCGGCGCACCAAGCAGCCGAGCATCGTCATCACGGTGGAGCAGGTGCGCGCCCTCGCCGACTTTCTTAATCTGCGCTCCCACCGCGGCGCCTTGCGCATCGCGCTCGTCCATCCGGCCGAGGACCTGTACCCGAACGCCGCCAACGCGCTGCTCAAGGGCCTGGAGGAGCCGCCGCCCGGCGCCATCTTCATCCTGGTCTCGCACCGCCCGGCTCGCCTGCTGCCGACGGTGCGCAGCCGCTGCGTCGCCGTGCCCGTTCCGATCCCGCCGGCCGACGCCGCGCTTCGCTGGCTCGCCTCGCGGGGCGTCCAGAACGCCGAGCGCTGGCTCGCCTTCGCCGGCGGCGCTCCGCTACAGGCGGTCCAGTACGCGCAAGAGGCGGCAGGGTGGGAGCGCCTGCTCAAATCCCCGCAGCCCGTCGACGATCGCGAAAGCCTGGAGCGTCTCGCCGAAGCGCTTCAGAAGCTCGCGTACGACCGCGCCTTCCTCGCTTTCGGCTTGGCGCCGAAATACCGCACCGGCACGTCCGCGAGTAGTCCGGCAAAGCTGCGCCGGCTGCTCGCCTTTGCCCGCCAGATGGGGGAGAACCGGCAACTCACGCGGCATCCGCTCAATCCGCGTCTCTTCTCGGCGGATATGTTGGCGAGTATGGTCCATTTAACATAATACACATTGTGTCTCTTAGAACCCCCCGGAAATGCGCCGCCTCAGGCGCCACCAAGCGCTCCTCTCCAATTCGCTCGTGAGCGTCTTCGATCGAATTCATGCAAGTGATGAGTTTCGTCCGATAGAACTTTGCTTCCATTGGTTTTTCGGTGGATCAACAAGACTATGGATTAAGCCATGACCTCCGCTTGTTTAAGCGCCATGAAGGCGAGAAATCTCCTGCTGCTAATAGTCGCGATGGCGAGCGGCTCGGCACTCGCCCAGCCTGGCAACAAATCGGGCGGCGACGATCACTGGAACATCAGCGGCCCAGCCTGGTACGCGACGGAATGCGGCCACGTCGGCTTCTCCGTGACGCATGGCCTGCCTTACTCCGCTTGGCGCAAGCCGTGCTCGGTGCCGATTCGGGTCTGCGAATACGAGAAGCTGACCATGAACTATCCGGCCGATCCGGATGTGCCGTGCGAGAAGATGATGCCGCCAAGTGCCGGCGCCGGTGAGCTGCGCCGGACCTACCTGCAGCGCTGGGACTAGTTCAGGCCTTCCTTCGGCGGCAGCGGAATGCGCGCCACCGGGATGCCTTCGTCTACGAGCTCCTGGTGCTCCTCGTCGGTCGCCTGGCCGCGGATGGCGCGGCCGGGAGCCCGCTCGTAGAAGATGTCGCGGGCCGTGGCCGGGAAGTCCCGGCCCACGTCTTCCGTCTTGGTCAGCAGGTCGTCCAGCATGCGCGAATAGAGCATTTGCGCGATGGCGAACGGGTCTTTGCCTTCCATGTCGGACGTCTTGCCGGGAGTCGGCTTTGGCGCCGGCTTGGGCCGCTCGGCGCCGAGGTTGGCCCGCGTCGCTGACGGCACGCGGCGCACGTGCGCATCGCCGCAGCTCGGGCAGCCGAGGAGCTTGCGCTCCTGCTGCGAGGCGAAGTCGGCGGCCGAGTTGAACCATCCCTCGAAGCGGTGGCCGGCGCCACAAACCAGGTCGAAAACAATCATTTAGACGATTCTACAATGCAGCCATGGGCAGATACCGTGAGGATAGTGATGCGATCGCGCGGCTGATCGAAGCGGATCGCGTGCATCGCGACGTCTATACCGACCCGGAGATCTTCCGGCTCGAGATGGAGCGGCTCTGGTCGCGTACCTGGATCTACGTCGGGCATACGAGCCAGGTGCCGCAGGCGGGCGATTTCATCACGCTCGACATCGCCGCCCAGCCGGTGATCATGGTGCGGCATACCGACGGCAGCGTCCGGCTGCTGATGAACCGCTGCGCGCACAAGGGCACGAAGGTCGTCGGCGATCTGGCCGGCAACACCGGCAAGACGTTTCGCTGCCCGTACCACGCGTGGACCTACCGGACCGACGGCTCGCTCATCAACATCCCGCTCAAGCAAGGCTACGACGGGACGCAGCTCAACCGGACGCCCGCGTCGGCCGGGCTAGCGCCGGTGAAGCATGTCGAGATCTACCGCGGCTTCGTATTCGCGCGCCTATCGGATCAGGGCCTCAGCTTCGCCGAATATTTCGGCGACTCGCTCTCCTCCATCGACAACCTCGCCGACCGCTCACCGGAGGGCGAGCTCGAGCTGGTGGGCGGCTGCCTGCGCTTCCTGCACAACTGCAACTGGAAGATGTTCGTCGAGAACCTGAATGACACGATGCATCCGATGATCGCGCACGCGTCGTCGGCCGG
>JAEKLK010000161.1 GCA_019509895.1 Betaproteobacteria bacterium
GTCGGCACGACCTCCGGCGGTGGTACTCGCCATTTCTTCGTCGGCCGGCCCTCGGCGATCGCGGCGAGCTCGCGCGCGAGGAGCATGCGCCACAGGATGATGCCTGCATCCGAGCGCCCGAGGTGCTCCTTCGTGCGGTCGGCGATTCGGCCCTGGCCCGCCTGCACGGCGATGTCTTGCACCATGGCGAGCTCCGGATGCTCGATGTCGACCAGCCGGCGCCGTCCCGCCCAGACGTCGTGCACGAGGTCCATCACCTTGGGCGCCAGGCGCACTTGCTCGAGGAACTGCCCCTTCTTCGCGCGAAAGCGCTCGGCTTCTGCGCCCGTCACCTTGACATGGCTGGTGATCAGCCAGAGATGAGTTTCGTCGTCGATCGGCGTGAAGTTGAAATAGATCTCCTGCCAGCCGCCGACGCCGTCGAAGCCCGCGAGCGGCGGCACGATGACGCGCGTCGCGTTCGGCATGTAATGCAGCGTGTCGCGCACCAGAGCGCCGGGACGCGTGCCATGGCGCAGCATGCCCCAGTCGGTCTCCTCGGCGGTGATGACCGGCAGGTCCGCCGCCAGCTTCGCGTGCGAGCCGCCGGGCCGATGCACGAACGCGACGTGCACTTCATCGGCGGTGTTCTCGTAGCACTGCAGCCAGTTGCACGGCACGGTCTCGACGTTCCAGCAGTGGATCACGCCCGCCTCGGATGGCGCCGGATAGGGCGGCCATTCGGGCGGCTCGCCTTCGCCGAAGTAGGCGAACACAAGTCCCATGTGCTCGCGCGTGGGGAAGCTCCGCGCGGCCACCTTGCGCGCGAAGTTCGCATCCTCGGCGGGCATCTCGATGCACTGCCCGCCGCAGTCGAATTTCCAGCCGTGATACAGGCAGCGAAGCGCATCGCCCTCGACCCAGCCGAGGTGCAGCGGCGCGCCGCGATGCGGACAGCGGTAGTCGAATACCTGCGCGCGACCTGATTCGCCGCGGTAAAGCGTGTAGTCCTCGCTCATGATGCGGATCGGCTTCGCATGACCCTTGGCCAGGTCTTCACTTCGATGCACCGCGAGCCAGAACTGGCGCATGAAGCGTCCCCCCGGCGTGCCGGGACGCGTAGACGTTATGTCGACGAGCTCTTCTCTCTTCATGGCGAAACTCTAGTGCAATCGCACTGTAGTGGAAATCCCCACGCCGGGTCCCTCGGCCATTGGCGGCACGGCGATTGCTGCCTATGGCACATCACTGGCCTCAGGAGGCTTGTATGGAGAAGTTGCAGCAATGGCGGCGCCAACAGGAAGGGAAGATGGGCTACATCCTGCTGTGGGCCCTCGGGGTGCCGATTCCCGTTCTGTTCGTGATTTTCCTGCTGCGCGGCTGCACCTGAGCCGCGAGTCACTGAACCCTTTTAACCAAGGAGGTGCACATGTTGAAGTCCTTGATTGCGGTATGTGCGGTTGCCGGGATGCTCGGTCTTTCCGCCTGCTCCGGTATGGGCCGCGGTGAAACCGTCGGCACCGTCGGCGGCGCGGCCGCGGGCGGCGCGGTAGGCTCGGCTGTTACCGGTGGCAGCACGCTCGGCACGCTGGGCGGTGCGGCGATCGGCGGCTATGCCGGCCACGAAGCCGGCACCAACTACGACAAGAAGCACCAGTAAGCCGGCGCAGTCAGCCTGACACGAATGGGGACGGACCTCACGGTCCGTCCCCATTTTCATTGCGGTGTGGGTTTGTCGAAGGTCTTGATGCGTGCCTTGCCGTTCACGAACCGCACTGTAATGGCCGCATCGCTCGCTACCCAGCGCGACAGGGTGCTGGAGAAGCCGTAGGCGTTGAAGCCCTGCGACTCAGTGGGGCTGCCGAGCAGCGCATTCACTTCGCGCTCGTTCATCCCCTCGTCGATCAGCAGATAGTTGTCCTGCGTTATGCGCGCGCACGCCGCGAGCAGGAGTAAGAGGAGCAGGCACACGCGTTTCATCAGCCCACTATAATCGCGCTCCATGGGGAGCGTTGGGGAACTCACCGCAAGCGCACTCGAGCAGGCGGCGCGCATCGACCTCGCCGCCGCATTCCGGCTCGCGGTGCGCCTGGACCTGCACGAAGGGGTCTGCAATCACTTCAGCGTCATGCTGGCCGATGGCCGGACATTCCTGCTCAACCGCTACGGGTTGCACTGGAGCGAAGTAACGGCCTCCAATCTGCTTGCGCTCGACGCCGACGGGCGCCTGCTCTCGGGCGACGGGGAGTACGAGAAGACCGCCTTCTGGATCCACTCGCGCCTGCATCTCGCGCATCCGCAGGCGGCGTGCGTGCTGCATACCCACATGCCGCACGCGACTGCGCTGACGTTGCTGGAAGACGGGCGGCTCGAGATGATTGAGCAGAACGCGCTGCGTTTCCATGACGACATCGCCTACGACGATACGTACAACGGCTTGGTGGTAGACCAGGCCGAAGGCGACCGGCTGGCGAGCGTGTTGGGCGCGAAGCGCGTCCTCTTTCTCGCCAACCATGGCGTGATCGTCGTCGCCCCGACGGTCGCGGAAGCGTTCGATTCGCTCTACTACCTGGAGCGCGCCTGCCGCCTGCAGGTCCTCGCGCGCATGATGGGCGGCAAGCGCCGCCCGGTGCGCGCCGAAGTGGTGGCGTGCACCTTCCGCCTGCTGCGCCAGGACGCACCGCAGTACGCCAGCGCGCACTTCGGTGCGCTCAAGCGCATCCTCGATCGCGAGGAGCCCGGCTATTCTGGGTGAGCGGGTGCAGGTCCGGCCGGCGAGCGCCGACGAAGTGCCGGCGATGCAGGAGATCTACGCTTACCACGTACGCCACGGCCTCGCCTCCTTCGAGGAAGAGCCGCCTTCGACCGAGGAAGTGCGCCGGCGCTTCGACGATGTGCGCTCTCGCGGCCTGCCCTGGCTCGCGGCGGAGTTCGGCGGCGTCGTTGCCGGCTACGGCTACTGCACCCTCTACCGCACGCGCTCGGCGTATCGCTTCACCCTCGAAGACTCGGTCTACGTGCGTCAGGGCTCGGAAGGCCGCGGCGTCGGCAGCGCGATACTGCGCGACCTGATCACGCAGGCGGAAGCGCTCGGCTACCGGCAGCTCATCGCCGTGATCGGCGACAGCGCGCACGCGCCGTCGATCAACCTGCACGCCTCGTGCGGCTTCCTGCGCGTCGGCATCCTCCGCTCGGTCGGCTTCAAGTTCGGCCGCTGGGTCGACACCGTCGTCATGCAGCGCCCGCTGGGGCGCGGCGACGGCACGCCGCCGCAAGAATTAAGTCGTTAGGACGATCTTTCCCTTCGCCTTGCGGCTCGCGAGCAACATGATTGCCTCGGCCGCCTTGGCCAGCGGCAGCGTCTGCGAGACATGCGGCCGCAGCTTGCCTTCGCCATACCAGCGGCCGAGCTGCGCGACGCTCTCGGCGAAGCGCTGCGGCTCGCGGCGCGCGAAGTCGCCCCAGAAAACACCCACCACCGCTGCTCCTTTGAGCAACGGGAGATTGAGCGGCAGCTTGGGAATCTCGCCGGCAGCGAAGCCGACCACCAGCAGGCGGCCGCGCCAGGCGAGCGAGCGGAACGCCGGCTCGGTGTAGGGTCCGCCGACCGCGTCGTAGACGACATCGACGCCGCGACCTTCGGTGAGCGCCTTGACGCGCTCGCGCAGATCGTCGCTGCTGTAGTTAATCGTAGCGTCGGCCCCATGCTCGCGGCACACCGCCAGCTTGTCCTCGCTCGACGCGCAGGCGATGACGCGCGCGCCGAGCGCTTTGCCGATCTCGATCGCCGCCAGGCCCACGCCGCCGGCCGCGCCCAGCACGAGGAGCGTCTCGCCGCTCTGCAGCTCGCCGCGGTCCTGCAGCGCGTGCTCCGACGTGCCGTAGGTCAGCAGGAACGCCGCCCCGGTGACGAAGTCCATGCTGTCAGGGAGCGGCAGCAGCCGACTCGCTTCCGTCTTCACTTCCTCGGCAAAGGCGCCGTAGGTGGTAAACGCGATGACGCGGTCGCCGCTGTGCCAGCCGCTGACGTCCGCGCCGACCTCCTTCACCACGCCCGCGAGCTCGCTGCCCGGCGAGAACGGCAGCGGTGGCTTGAACTGGTACTTGTTCTGGATGATGAGGAAGTCGGGGAAGTTGACGCTCGCCGCCTTCAC
>JAEKLK010000162.1 GCA_019509895.1 Betaproteobacteria bacterium
CGAGCTTCTTGGCGCGATAGGCGACCGCCTCCGGCGTCCCGCGCGCGCGCTCGGCGAGCACGCCGGGAGCGGTCTTGCGGCGCAGAGTGTCGCGCATCAGTGCGAGAGTCGGAGTGCCCGCACCAGCAAGTCGACGTATGCGCGCAGCATGCGTTGCGGCGTCACCGCCGGTTCGCGGCCGTACCAGGCCGCCGCGGAGTTGCCGAGGCCAAGGAGCGCGAGCGTCGCCATGCGGGCGTCCAGATCGGCGCGGAAGTCGCCCGAACGAATGCCCTGCTCGATGATCCGCTGGATGGCGCGCTCATACTCCACCTCGAAGGCGCGAATGCGCTTGCGCGCCGCGAGCGGCAGGAAGCGCCGCTCACGCAGGAACACCAGCGTAAAGTCCCGGCGCTCGGGCGCCGCATGGTGAAAAAGCACTTCCGTTACTTTTTCCGAGGCCGTCGCGGCGCTGCGCGCGATTGCGCGGATGCGCTCGACGTAGTCCTGGTGGCCGTCCAGGCAGACCGCCTCGAGCGCCGCTTCCTTCGAGTCGAAGTAGTAATAGAGGCTCGCCTGCCGCATGCCGAGGAGATCGGCGATGTCCTGCGTCGAGGCGCCGTGGTAGCCGCGCTGCGCGAAGACCTTCGCGGCGGCGTCGATGATTTCCGAAAGCCGGCGCCGCGCGCTCGCCGCCGCGCGCGGCAACGCAACTGCCTTCATCAGCCTCCTCCGATGTCGGGCCGCCGATTCTATAGCACAATAGATTCGAGGAGACCGCGCATGATCCCGCCCTTCCGCGCCGACCATATCGGCAGCCTGTTGCGTCCCAAGAAGCTGCGCGAGGCGTTCCGCAAGCACTCGACAGGCGAGATTCCCGAGCACGAGCTGCGCGCAACCCAGGACGACGCCATCCGCGAGGTGATCAGGCTGCAGGAAGAGTGCGGTCTGCCGGTCGTCAGCGACGGCGAGTTCCGGCGCGTCTCGTACTGGGAGAAGTTCGTGCGCCTCATGGCGGGCCTGGAAGTGCGCAATGCGGTATTTCGCTTTCACGACGCGCAAGGCCATGAGAGCGACTTCACCGCGCCTTACGTGCGCGCGAAGGTCTCGCGCTCCGCGCCGATCACCGTCGATGAGTTTCGCTTCGTGAAGCAGCACGCCGCGCGTACCCCGAAAATCACAATGCCTGCGCCTTCGACCCTGCATTTCTATCGCTTCAACGATTGGGGCGATCACGGCGTCTATCGCGACGCGCCGGCGTTCTTCGCCGATCTTGGCAAGGTGTACCAGCAGGAAATCGCCGAGCTGGCCGCCGCCGGTTGCCGGTACGTGCAAATCGACGAGGTCGCCGTGGCGATCCTCTGCGATCCCGCCGCGCGCGAGAAAGTGAAGGCCGCGGGCGAGAATCCGGAGCGGCTGGTCGAGCTTTACATCGACGCCATCAATGAGGCGGTAAAGAACCGGCCGGCGGGCATGACGATCGGCGTGCACGTCTGCCGCGGCAACTACAAAGGCATGTACCTCTCGGAAGGCGGTTACGACTCGGTGGCGGAAAAGTTTTTTGCCGGCACGAAGGTCGACCATTTCCTGCTCGAATTCGACACGCCGCGCGCCGGCGGCTTTGCGCCGCTGCGCTACCTGCCGAAGGACAAGGGCGTGGTGCTGGGCCTCGTCAGCTCCAAGACGCCCACGCTCGAGAAACTCGACGAGCTGCGCCGCCGCGCCGACGAGGCGGCCCGATACGTGGATCCGTCCCGCCTTGCCATCAGTCCGCAGTGCGGTTTTGCGAGCAGCATCGGCGGCAATCCGGTGACCGAAGCGGACGAGCGTGCCAAGCTAAGGCTGTGCGTCGACGCCGCGCGTGCCATCTGGGGCGAGGCATGAGCCAGCGGCAGCTCGGCTTACATCTTGGCATCTCTTCGACAAGCTCGAGGAACTGCGGCCGCTTTTCAAGTAGATGAATGTCCTCGTCGTCGGCGCCGGCCCGGCCGGCGTCTATTTCTCGTATCTGGCGAAGCGCCGGCATCCGCACTGGAGCATCCGCGTCGTCGAGCAGAATGCGGCGGACGCGGTGTTTGGCTTCGGCCTGGTGTTCTCGGAGAAGGCACTCGAGTTCCTGCGGGCGGACGATCCGGCGACCTACGACCTCATCACGCCGCAGATGGAATCGTGGGTGGACCTCACCGTCGTGCATCGCGGCAGACCGGTGGTCATCGACGGCATCGGCTTCTCGGCGATCGGGCGGCTGCACCTGCTGCGGCTGCTGCGCCAGCAATTGGCGACCGTGGGAATCGAGCCGGAGTATGAACGCACGGTCGCGAGCTATGAGGGCTACGACCTGGTTGTCGCCGCCGACGGGGCCAATTCCGCCGTGCGGCGCTCCGCCGATTTCGGCACGCGGCAGACGCAGTGCGCAAATAAGTTTGCGTGGTACGGCACGCGCCGGCCGTTTGCCACGCTGACGCAGACGTTCGTGCAGAACGAGCACGGCACGTTCAACGCGCATCATTACCGGCATGCATCAGACATGAGCACGTTCGTTACGGAATGCGATCCGGCGACCTGGCAGCGCGCCGACTTCGCGGCCATGGACGAGCGCGAGACGACGGATTACCTGGAGCGCGTGTTCGCCGATACGCTCGCCGGCGACCCGCTGGTGTCGAACCGGTCGATCTGGCGCAATTTTCCGAACATCCGCAATGACCGCTGGTCGCTCGGCAACCGCGTGCTGATCGGCGATGCGCAACGCACGGCGCATTTCTCGATCGGCTCGGGCACACGCCTCGCCATGGAGGACGCGATCGCGCTCAACAAGGCGCTGGAGGACCATGCCAAGGTGCACGAGGCGCTGCAGGCGTTCGAGCAGGCGCGGCGTCCCATCGTCGAGAAGCTGGTTGCCGCCGCAGACTCGAGCGGTGCGTGGTACGACCGATTCCCCGGGCAGATGAACCTCTCGCCGCGCGAGTTCGCCTGGAGCTATATTCAGCGGAGCGGCCGCATCGATCCCGAGCGCCTGCGCCGCACGTCGCCGAAGTTCGTCGCTGGACAGGAGAATGTCTGATGCTCTTCCCCACCACCCTGGTCGGCAGTTATCCGCAGCCGGAATGGCTGATCGACCGCAAGAAGCTCGCCGGCCGCTTTCCGCCGCGGGTGCGCGCGACAGAGCTCTGGCGCGTGCCCGAGGCTTATCTCGCCGAGGCGCAGGACGATGCCACGCTGCTCGCGATCCGCGCACAGGAGCAGGCCGGCCTGGACATCATCACCGACGGCGAGATCCGCCGCGAGAGCTACTCCAACCGGTTCGCCACCGCGCTCGAAGGGATCGATATCGACAATCCGGGAACGGCGCTCGACCGCTCGGGTCATCCGAATCCCGTGCCGCGCGTTGTGGGAAAGATCCGGCGCAAGCATCCGGTGGAGCTGGAGGACCTGCGTTTCCTGAAGCGCCATACCGGCAAGCCGACCAAGATCACAGTTCCGGGGCCGTTCACGATGTCGCAGCAGGCACAGAACGATTTCTACAAGTCCGAGGAGGAAGCGGCGATGGACTACGCGGTCGCGGTGAACGAGGAGATCCGCGATCTTTTCGCCGCCGGCGCCGACGTGGTGCAGGTGGATGAGCCTTATATGCAGGCGCGGCCCGACAAGGCGCGGCAGTACGGGCTGAAGGCACTGAACCGGGCTTTCGAGGGCATCCAGGGCACGACCGCGGTTCATATCTGCTTCGGCTATGCCGCGATCATTCACCAGCGTCCCTCGGGTTACTCGTTCCTGCCGGAGCTCGCCGGCTCGCCGGTGCGGCAAATCTCCATTGAGACGGCGCAGTCGAACTTGGATACTTCGGTGCTGCAGCGGCTGCCCGGCAAGAAAATCATGGTCGGCTGCATCGATCTTTCCGATATGAAGGTAGAGACGCCGCCGCAGGTGGCCGAGCGGCTGCGCCGGGCGCTCAAGTACGTCAGGCCCGAGGATGTGATCGTCGCGCCCGACTGCGGCATGAAGTACCTGCCGCGCGAGGTGGCGTTCGGCAAGCTGCAGGCGATGGTGGAAGGCGCGAAGCTCTTGCGCCACGAATATTCCTAAAAAGGAGATAAGGTGAAAAAAACGATGGTGGTTGCAATCGCGGTGGCAATGGCCGGCTGCGCGGCGGCATCGCCGGCGGCGCGGTCGGCGCCTACATGGACAAGCAGCGCCAGGATCTGCAAAAGGCGCTCGCCAAGGAGATCCAGCTCAAGCAGGCGCGCGTCGACGAGATGCCGAACCATGCCCTGCGCGTGACGATGACCGGCGACACCGGCTTCAACACCAACTCCTCCGACATCAAGCCGGGCTTCCACAGCACCATGGACAAGATCGCCGACGTGGTGGTGCGCTATGGCAAGACGGCGCTGACGGTCGCCGGTCATACCGACGACGTCGGCAGCGCGCAGTACAACCAGCAGCTCTCCGAGCGGCGCGCGCAGTCAGTGGCGCAGTACCTGGAGTCGAAGAAAGTGCAGCCGGTGCGCCTGGCGATCGTCGGCAAGGGCGAGAGCATGCCGATCACGAGTAACACCAGC
>JAEKLK010000188.1 GCA_019509895.1 Betaproteobacteria bacterium
GCCGGCGGCGGCGCCGGCGAGCCCGAGGTGCACGCCCCCGAACCAGGAGATCGGCACCGAGATGGCGAGCACCACGAGGTTCGCGCCGAGCGTGAAGAGGCCCTGGCGCCTGAGCTGCATCACGCTCGAGAGCTCGACCACCAGCGCTGAGAGGCCGAGGCTGTAGACGCGCATCACGCTCGCCGCGTCGACGTACGCGGAGGTGTACACCAGGCTCACGATCTCGGCGGCGAAGGCGAAGACGAAGCCGAGCATCGGCAGGAGCAGCATCGCGACCATGGCGTTGGCGCGCGCGTTCATCTCCATCATGCCCTTCAGATCGCCGGCGGCCTCGAGCCGGCTCATGCTCGGCATGAACGCCTCGACCACCGAGGCGCGGAAGATGTTGACCAGCTGCCCGAGGATCGCGGCGATCGAGAAGGAAGCGAAGCTGTGCAGCGTGAAGAGGGTCGCCGCGACCCACTGGTCGGCCTGAGAGCGCAGCACGTAGCAGGCGCTCGAGAGGCCGAAGGGCGCGGTGTAGCGCATCTGGTCGCCGAACACCGCCGCCTTGAACCACGGACGCCCCCAGCCGTGGAAGCGGCCGATATAGGCGAGCAGCAGCGCGAGCTTGAGGAGCACCGTGGCGAGCAGCAGCCAGAGGATGATGCCCATGTCGCCGGTGAGCCAGGCGCCGCCCGCCACCAGCGCCGCGCGCGCGAGCGCGAGCGAGATGTTGGCGTAGGCCTGCAGTGGTATCCGCTCCTCGATGGTCGGCAGGAAGTCGAGCAGGCAGGAGCTGACCCAGAGCGCGACGAACGCCGGCATGAGCGCGCCGTATTTCGCAAGCGGCGCAAGCGCCGCCGGCATCCACGGGTTGAGCGGGCTGACCACGAACGCCGCGCCGACGCCGGTGCACGCGAGGAAGGCGAGCGTCTGGTGGATATAGAGCCGCCGCCGGCCCGCGTCCGAGCGCGGCAGGAAGTAGTAGAGCGCCCCCGGCATGCTGAGCGGCGCGAGCGCCATCACCGTGCCGACCGCGAGCCAGAAGAGGCGATACTCGCCAAAGGTGTGCGCGTCGAGGCAGCGCACCAGCACCACCGGCAGCAGGAACTGCAGCGCGTGGTCGAACGCCTTGACCGCGCCCAACGAGAACGCCCGCCGCGCCAGCCCCTGTGCGGCGATCGACTTCGCTACCGCGCTCATTTTTCCGGGTGCTGCTTTTTGTCGAGGAGCGAAGCGCTCATGCGAGCTCGTCGAAGAGCCGCGCATAGCGCGCCAGCACTTCGGAGGCGGAATGATTGCGCTCGAAATGCGCGAGGCAATCGTCGCTCGCCTGAGTCCAGAGAGCACTGTCGGACAGGAGCGTCTCCACGCGCGCGGCGCCCTGGCCGACGTCCTGGAAGACGGTGTTGACCGGGGCGCCGACGTCGACCGTCGAGACGGTCGGCATGCCGCGCGCCCAGGCCTGCAGGAACACGTTCGGCATGCCTTCGTACACCGAGGTGAGAACCAAGAGCCGCGCCTGGTCGAACCAGCGCTCGACCGCCGCAAGCGGCAGGAAGCCCGTGAATTCCACGTTGGGCAGCGTCGCGGCGCGCGCGCGAAGCTCTTCGAAGTAGCCGGCTTTCAGCCGCTCGCCGCCGATGCTCGGGCCGCCGATCATGACGAAGCGGCGCCCGGGCAGACGCTCGGCGATGTCGAGGAAGAGATGCGGCCGCTTGTAATCGTGGATCGTCCCGACCCACAGCACGCGGTCGCGCTCGAGCGAGGAGCGCGCGGCGTCCTCCGGCGGCACGTAGCAGCTCGGGATGATCTGCGCGTCGCGCCCGTGGTGGCGGCGGCAGCTCTCGAGCTGGAAGGCATTCTGGGCGACGATGCGGTCGACGCGCGCGAGGCCGCGCCGGTAGAGCCACTTGTCGCGCGCGTGCAGGATCTGCTCCTCGCAGATCTGGAAGTCGCGGTCGGAAGCGCCGGCGTAGATCGAGCGCTTGCCGTAGCGGCGGCAGAACTGCGCCACCACGCCGGTCCACATGGCGCTCGAGCGCTGGTAATAGACATCGGCGTCGACCGCGCGCAGCGTGCGCCACATGGTGGTGAGCCGCGGATGCACGAAGCGCAGCACCGGGATGCCGGCGTCCTCGCGGAAGGCCTTGTACACGGTGATGCCGTCGAGCAGCGACGGGCTTGGCTGCCCGTAATCGAAGCTGATCATCGACACGCGATAGCCGTTGGCGGCGAAGAGCCGCGCGAGGATGCACTGCTGCACCTCGGCGCCGCCGACCACCTGGATGTTCGGATCGCGCGAGAGTACCGGCCAGGCGTAGGGCGCGACGAAGCAGATGTGCGGCTTGGTGCGCGCGCCGGCGGCGCTGTCCCGGGCGCCCGGTGCGCAGTCGCCCTGCGCGGGGGCCCGGGCCTCTCGCAGGGTTGCGCTTGGCATGCTCAGGTGCCGCCCGTGCCCGGCCGGCGTGCCAGCTGTCCGTACATCATGCCGATGGCGATCCACAGGAAGGCGAACTCCGGCGTCGGCCGCAGGCTCGAGCCGGCGAAGCCGGTGATGATGAAGCACAAGAGGCCCGCCACCACGCCCTGGTAGAAGCCGCGCATCGTCGGGCTGAGATAGGCATTGCTGCCGAGGTCGCGCGCGGTGCGATACACGTGCCAGTAGTAGGCGAGCACCAGGCCCGTGCCGAGGAGACCCAGGTCCAGGACGGACTGGATGTAGGCGTTATGCGGATGCGTCACCGGGAGCATCATCTCGGCCCAGAGCGCGTTCGCCCACATGGTCGAGTCGAGGCCGTTGCCCCAGATCGGGCTCTTGAAGACCTCCGGCAGGAGCGGCAGCCAGATCTCGTCGACGCGGCCGGCGCTGAACTCGTTCACGTCGGCGCCGCCGACCAGGCCCATGCTCATGCGGCTGACGATGGCGCCGGGCATGACCAGCAGCGCCACCGCGCCGGCGAGCGCGGCGAGGCCGATGGTCTTGGCGTTGAACTTCCACAGGAGGAAGAGCGCGTTCACCACCACCCAGCCGACCATCGCGCCGCGCGAGAAGGTGAGCACCAGCGCGATCGTCAGGATGCCCATCGTCAGGATGAGCACGCTCTTCAGTCGCACGTCCTTGGTCTCGCCCCAGGTGAAGAGCAGGAGCGCGTACGCCACCGCGTATAGCCGGCCGAGGTCGTTGGCATGCATGCCGAGCGCGGAGAAGAAGGTGCGCGAGGACGGCAGCGCGAGCGAGCCGAGCGACACGCCGGCGGCGATCACGTAGCCGATGGCGATCAGGCTCATCAGCCAAATCGAGGCGATGATCGGCGCGAGGAAGTTCTCGGTGCGCCGGGCGCGCGCCACGGCGCTGGCGACGACGAGCGCCGCGAGCACCATCAGCAGGGGCTTGAGCAGCAGGTCGCGCAAATAGCCCCAGTTGTCGGTGAAATGGATGACGTCCATCTCGTAGAACTCGGGATAGATGTCCTTGATATGCTGCGTGCCGAGCACGCCGGCGACGATCATCGGCACGATCAGCAGCCAGACGAGGGGCCTCGGCAGGAAGCGCTTCACCTCGTAACCGCGCATCAAGTACGAGAAGAGCGTCGCGGCGAGCACCAGGTTGAGCGGGTTGAGGCCGGTGAAGCCGAACACGCTGTGCGGGAACAGGTTGCTGCCGTTCACCGGCAGCATGACGAGCATCAGCACCGCGCCGATGCGGTAGTCGGCGAGCACCGCGAAGCAGGCGATCACCGAGAGCGCTGCGACCAGCGCCTCGAGCTCGCCGACCGCGATGCCGATGCCGCAGACGATGCCGAAGAGCGCCAGGCCGACAACGACCAAGCCGAGGCCCAGGCTGCGCTCGGAGGGCAGCCGTGCGGATAGTGCAGTCATGTCACGACCTTCCGAAGAACTTGACGATCAGCGCCGTCGATGCACCCGGGTCGGTGCCCACGGCCGGCCGGGAGAGCATCATCATGCTGGCCGCCACGACGAGCACCGTGAGGGCCAGCATGAGCTTCCTGTCCGGCGGACGCTTCATGCGCGTCAGAACCCGTTCATGAGCGTGCCGACGATGCGCGCGCTCGCATCCGAGAGCTCCTTTACCGCGCGCTCCGTCTCCTCGACACGCGTCGCGTCGCGCCGCGAGACCAGCAGCACATCGCCGGCGCGGAACGCGACGCTCTGCGCGTCGGCGTACTCCGTGGCGGGCGGCGTATCGATCAGGATCACGTCGTACTCGGCCTGCGCCTTGGCGAGCACCGCTGCGAAGGCCGGGCGCGACAGCAGCTCGAGCGGATTGGGCGGCACAGGACCGGCGGGCAGTACGGCGAGCCCGGTGATGCCCGCGACCGGCGCGGCGACCGACAGGTCCGCGCGCCCGCTCAGCACCGACGAGAGGCCGAAGCGGTCGGCGATGTTGAAGATGCCCTGCTGCCGCGGCGAGCGGAAGTCGGCGTCGATGAGCAGCGTGCGTTGCCCCAGCTGCGAGAACGAGACGGCCAGGTTCGCCGCGATGAAGCTGCGTCCTTCGCGCGCCCCGGGGCTCGCGATCACCAGCGTGCGCCGGCCGGCGGCCGGGTTGAACCAGCGGATGAGAAGCTGCGTGCGCACCGCGCGCAGCTCCTCCACCACCGGGTGGAACGGATCCCAGGCGGCGACCAGCTCCTTGCTGACGCCATCGGGGCCCGAGACCAGGTACGGGAACTCGTACTGCTTGGCGAGCGCTTCGCGCAGGTCGGTGTCGGTGATCAGGTTGAGCTCGATCGCCGCCTCGCCGAAGCGCCAGCCGAGCTCGCGCTGGCGCTTGAGCACCTGCTCGGCGTCGGAGGGGGTGAGCTTGCCCTCGTCCATCAGGATGGCGCCGATGTGGCGCCCGGTGAGGCGAGACGCGCCTTCGATCGGCAGGACGTTGTCAGTGGGTTTTGCAAGCATGGCTATTCCTCTTTCTCACCAGGGACGGGGAAGTGCATTGCGCACGGGCGAGTGCGGCGAGGGCAGCAGCCGCCCGCCGGCCGGCGTCCATTTCGACAGCAGGCCAAGCGAGGGCACGGCGAGCCGCGCCTCGAGGTCGCTCCGCGAGCGCACGCGGCGGTCCATCATTTCGAGCGCGTAGACGATGCCGCCGGCGAGCAGAAGGCCGATGACGATCGACAGGCCGCTGATCAGGCCGACCTTGGGCATCGCCGGCTTCAGCGGCTCGACCGCCGGGGTAAGCATGGCGAGGTTGGTCTGGCGCACCTTGCTGTCGACCTTGACCGCCATCGCGCGCGCGAGCGCGCCGTCGTAGGAGCGCTGGGCGTTCTCCAGGTCGCGCGTGAGCACCGCCATGTCGACGCGGCTCTCACGCATGGTGTTGATGCGCTCTTGCTGCTCCTTGAGCCCGGCCTGCAGCTCCTCGACGCGCTTCTGGTTCTGCGACACGGCGTTGCCGAGGCCGGTGACGACCTTCTTCGCCTCGTTGTTGAGCCGCTCGCGCAAACCCTGTACTTCGGCGAGGGTGCGCTGGTAGGTCGGATGCTTGTCGCCGTAGACCTCGGCCTGCTCCTGCAGCCGGCCTTCGGCGGCCTGCAGCGCGGCCTTGACCGTGATGATGTAGCCGTTGGCGAGCACCTCCGGGAAGGCCTCGAGCGAGATGCCGTCCTTGATCAGGTCCTGCGCCTGCTTGTAACGGGTCTGCGCGTCCAGCGTGGCGTTCTTCTGCCGGCCGAGCTCGCCGTTCAGCTCGGCGAGGCGCGTGTACTCGACGTCCATGCGCTCTTCCGCGCCGGTGACGCCCTTCTGCTTCTGGTAGGCGGCAAGCTTGGTCTGGGCGCCGGTGAGATCGGCGCGCAGGGTCTTGATCTGCTCGTCGAACCACGCGGCCGCCTCGCGCGAGGGCTCGGTGCGAAGCTCGAGCGCGACGTCGAGATACGCCTTGGCGAAGGCGTTGGCGACCTCGGCGGCCTTCTTCGGGTCGTTGGCCGAGTACTTGACGACCAGGATGTTGCTCGCGCCGGAGTCGACCTTCAGCTTCTCGAGCAGGCCGGCGGCGAGCCATTCCTCGATCGAGCCGACGCCGCCGGTGTCCTTCTCCCAGTCCTCGCGCAGGCCGGGCTGCTGCGCGAGCTTCAGGTCACGCACCACTTTCTGGGCCACCTTGCCGCTCGAGATGAGCTCCATCTGGGTGAAGATGTAGCCGGCGCGCTCGCGCGGCGACATGCGCGCCGGGGCGAGCGTCTGCTCGTCGCGCGCGTCGATCAGGATCGTCGCCACCGCGTCGTAGCGCTTCGGGATCAGCAGCGCGACGACGATCGCGGTGAACACGGTCGCCGCGAGCACCGTGATGAACGCCTTGCGGCGCGCCTTGAGGGCGAGTAGATATTGGTTCAAATCCATGAAGGCAACTCCCTAGAAAAGCGCTTCTTTGACGAAGATCACGTCGTCCGGGCGGACGACGTCGACCAGCTTGGCGTCGTACTCGCGCGTCTTGCCGTCGGCCTCGGCGCGGCGCACCTTGATGCGGTTTTCACTGCCGCGCGGCGTGATGCCGCCGCCCACGGAGATCGCCTGCATCACCGTCATGCCGGCCTTGACCGGGTAGGCCCCGGCGTGAATCACTTCGCCGTAGATGTAGAACACCGGCAAGCGCTCGACCACCACGGTGTCGCCGTTCTTCAGCTCGAACTCCTTGGCGAGCGCGTTCACCGTCTGCGACTTGCCGTCACGCATCACGGTGACGTCTTCCGCGCCGCCCGCGGCGATACCGCCCGCTGCCGCGATCAGGTCGGGAAGCTTCATGCTCGCTTCCTCGATCGGATAGCGGCCGGGGCGCGGCACCATGCCGAGGAGCGACACCTGGCGGCTGCGCACCGTGGTGAGCGCCACCGCCACCTGCGGCGCCTTCAGGAACTGGCCGTCCTTCAGCGCCTTGGCGATCGTGTCGGCGGCCTCGCGGGTCGACTGGCCCGTGATCTTCACCGCGCCGATGAGCGGCATGGCGATGGCGCCGGCGTCGCTGATGCGCGCGTCGGTCGTGAGGTCCGGCTGCTGGAACACGGTGACATGCACCGTGTCGCCCGGCCCGAGGTTGTCGGCAGCGGCTCGCGCAAGCCCCGGGGCCGCGAGCGCCATGGTTAGGAGAACCGTCAGTATGCGAATCATCGTCACCTCGTCACCTGTCGAAGACCTCTCTGGAAACTACCGTTTGAACTGCGCTACGTATTCGATGCGCGCCGTCTCGCGCAGCCGCTTCACCTCCGCCTCCGCCACCGCCAGGCGCTTGCGCCCGGCGAGAAAGGTCTCGATGAGCGGCGCCGCCTGCTCCGGCGAAAGCGGCGCTTCCTGCGCATCCACGAGCTGGATCACCGTCGCGCCGGCGGGTGCCGAGACCACCGCCAGCTCGCCCGGCTTCATACGAGAGAGCACCGGCAGGAAGGCGAGCGGCCGCTGCTCCGCCGGCTGCGTTTCGTTCACCACGACGGCGCTCGTGCCGCGCGCGCGCAGCCAGGCGGCGAGCTCGTCGATGTCGCGCGTCGTCGCCGCGTGCGAGCGCAGCGCGTCGACCATGTCGGCATTGGCGCTGACGCTGATCTCGCGCGTGCGGTAGATGCGCCGCTCGGCGAACAGCCCCGGGTTTTCGGCATAGAAGGCGCGCACTTCCTCGCGCGAGGGCTTCGCCGCAGCGCGCGCCGCGCGCTCGAGGTACGCCTGCGCCAGAACCTCGCGCCGCGCGTTGTCGATCTGCGCCGCGACCTGCGGGTCGCGCTCGAGGCCCGCGTCCAGCGCCTTCTGCACCAGCAGCTCGCGGTCGATCACCTTCTCCACCGCCTGCGCGACGCTCGCCGTGCGAGGGCCGAGCTGGCGCGCCGAGATCTCGACACCGTTCACGCGTGCGACCAGCTGCTGGTCGGCGCGATCGGCGGCGGCGGGGCCGCAGCCACCGAGCACGCCGGCGCTCACGGCGCATGCCAGCGCAAGCATCTCAGTACGCATAGGTGAGGCGCCGGTGCGCCACCCAGGCGGCGGCGGCGAGGCCGGCGATGAGCAGGACCCAGGCGCGCGGACCGGGGACCGGCGTGATGGTGAAGCGCGGCTCGAGCGCCGAGGCTTGCGCCGCGACGCGCACCTGCGGCTCCGCGGCGGCGCCGGGAAAACGGGCCTCCTCCGTGCCGCCGACGACGGTGAGCCGGTAGAGGTCGGCAAAGGAATAGAGCGCCGGATGCGCATCGTCGGCCGGCGCGCACGGCGCAACGCCGAGCGCGAGCACGGATGCAATCAGCAGGCGGCGAACGATCTTCATGGCGGGTGCCAGCATCCTAGGGGGGGTCTGTTACGGCGCTGATCCGTGGTCGGGCAGTCGCGATGCACCGTACGGACTAAGGGAGTTCGCTTGCGTCGCGAATCCTCGTGGTCATGTCCCGCGCTCGGCTACAAAACAATCGGGGCCCGAAGGCCCCGACGTTTCCGATTACGTGCTAGTGCGAATTACGGGTTCAGGATGCGCAGCTCGAGCGCCTTGCCGATCGCCTGCGTGCGGTTGACGACGTTCAGCTTGCGCAGAATCTTCTGCACGTGGTTCTTCACGGTGAGCGGGCTGATCTTCAGGATGGCGCCGATCTCGAAGTTCGACTTGCCGAGATAGATCCACTTCAGGATGTCCATTTCGCGCACGGTCAGCACGTTGCCGCCGGAGGCCTTGTCGCCGGTGCTGTCCGAGCGCTTGGTGAGCTGCGTGCGCACCCAGGCGGCATGCAGCGACGGCGCGAGCAGCTGCACCAGGTACGCCTGGCGCTGGCTGGCGCTGCCCGGGCGGCAGGCGAAGGTGAACAGGCTGATGGCGCGGCCTTCGGCATCATGGATGCCATGCACGAGAAGCTGTGTCGCACCCAGCCGCTCCAATTCGCGCGCGAAGCCGCCGCTGCCCAAGGGAGGAGAGTCGGGCGCGCGTGAGGGCCCGACCTCGATGATCACCGGCTGGTAGCGGCGCTCTTCCCACGCCTTGAGCAGCGCCGGCGCGACGGCGGTGTCGCGCAGGAACATGTCGCTGAAGAGATTCGGCTCCGGCGTGGTCATCGAGAAGCCGTCGGCGCGGAACGCGGGCGGCTTGCCCAGGCACAGCGTGCAGATCAGCAGTTCGTGCCGGATGAGGCTCTGCAGCAGCCCCTGTGTCCAGCTGAAGAAGTGCGCCCGCGCATGCACGCGCAGCGACGCATCGAGGTTGAGCACGATCGACTCGATCTGCAGGAAGTCCGTCGCCGCAGAGCGGGCGTCGGTGCTCTTCGCTTCCGCACTGCCCGGCAGAATGGGCGCCTGTGCGGTATCGGCCGAGGTAAGGGGGGAACTGAGTGCGGTAGTCATGGCGGCGGAACTATAGTCCTCTGAAGTAATACATAGTTCGAAGGGCGCAGGTGCCAAACGCTAGTCCGCTGAGGCTACGAAGCGGGCTCCGACGCAACATCATGGTTGAACTGAGGTGCCCTAACCTGTTGTGGCCTTGCAAGTCACCCAGGAAACGCGGCTTCGCGCCCAGACACGTCTTCTGCACAGCCAGCCCGGGCCGGGCGCGCTGCTGCAGGCGTCGATTGATCCGATCGTCTCGATCGCCACGCTCGCCGGCGCAGTCTCCTTCTTCGGCGGTCGCTTCGACGGCGCCTGCCTGATCCTCGCGCTGCTGGTGTTCGCGCTCACCTTTCCCGGCAGCCTGGCCAGCGAGGCGCTCGACGGCCGGCGCTCGAGCGCCGGCGAGCTCGCGCTCGACATCGCCACCGGCTGGATCGCGATCGTCGGCCTCTTGGTGCTGCTCGGCTGGGCATCGCGCACGCTGAACGTGTTCGACCAGCGTGTGCTGCTCGCCTGGGCGCTCGCGACGCCGGCGATGCTGTTCGCCGCGCACCAGGCGCTGCCACGCCTGCTGCCGCGCCTGCTCGCCGCCGAAGCATTGCGATTGCGCAAAACGGCGGTCATCGCCGGCGCCAATGACCTGGGTCGCGGCCTCGCCGCCCGCCTCAGGGCCAACGCGCTGCACGGCGTGCGGGTCACGGGCTTCTTCGACGACCGCTCGGCCACGCGCATCAGCGAGAAAGTCCTCGGGCCGCTCGGCGCGCTGGCCGATTACGTGCGCGCGCAGCGCATCGACGTCATCTATATCGCGCTGCCGCTGGCCTCGCAGCCGAGGATCCTCAAGTTGCTGGAAGAGCTGCGCGACACCACGGCCTCGATCTACTTCGTGCCCGACATCTTCCTCTTCGACCTGATCCAGGCGCGCGTCGACACGATCGGCGACATCGCGGTGGTCGCGGTGTGCGAGACGCCGTTCTACGGCTTCAACGGCGTGGTGAAGCGCGTGAGCGACTTCCTGCTCGCCTCGGCGATCCTGCTCGTCATCTCGCCGCTGATGCTCGCCATTGCCATCGGCGTCAAGCTCTCCTCGCCCGGGCCCGTGCTTTTCAAGCAGCGCCGCTACGGCGTCGACGGCCGCAAGATCGTGGTCTACAAGTTCCGCTCGATGAGCGTCGCCGACGACGGCGAGGTGGTCAAGCAGGCGACCAAGGACGACGCGCGGGTCACCCGCTTCGGGGCGTTCCTGCGCCGCACCTCGCTCGACGAGCTGCCGCAGTTCATCAACGTGCTGCAGGGGCGCATGAGCGTGGTCGGCCCGCGTCCGCACGCGGTGGCGCACAACGAGCTCTATCGCAAGCTGATCCGCGGCTACATGATCCGGCACAAGGTGCGGCCCGGCATTACCGGCCTCGCCCAGGTGCACGGCTACCGCGGCGAGACCGAGACGGTCGAAAAGATGAAAGCGCGCATCGAGTACGACCTCGCCTACCTGCGCAACTGGTCGCTGCTGCTCGACCTGCAGGTGATCCTCAAGACGATCGTCGTGGTGCTGAAGAAGCAGAATGCCTACTGAGCGCTTCGCCTGCCTCGCGACCGGCGCCGGGCTGGTGCTCGCGCTGATCATCGTCGGCGCCCAGCGCCTGCCGGGCCCGTGGGAGAAGGTGGCGCATTTCGTCTGCTTCGCCCTGATCACCGCCCTCCTCTGGCGCGGCACGGCCGGAAAGGCGCGCTGCGCGGTGGTCGGCTTGGTGATCGCCTGCGCTGCGCTGGTCGAGCTGCACCAGGCGCTGCAGCCCTCGGGCCGGCCGGCGCTCGGCGACTTCATTACGGATGCCGCCGCGGCGCTCGCCGTGGGGCTCGTGCTATTCATTCGGGGAAAGACCTTATGTGTGGAATCGTCGGAGCGATAGCCGAGCGGAACGTCGTGCCCATCCTGCTCGAGGGCCTGAAACGCCTCGAGTACCGCGGCTACGACTCCGCCGGCGTCGCCGTCATCAACGGCACGCTGCAGCGGCTGCGCAGCTGCGGCCGCGTCGCCACGCTCGCCAAGCTCGCGCTCGAGCAGAACCTGCACGGCAGCATCGGCATCGGCCACACGCGCTGGGCGACGCATGGCGTGCCCTCCGAGAGGAACGCGCACCCGCATGTCTCGGACGGCGTCTCGGTGGTGCATAACGGCATCATCGAGAACCACGAGGAGATGCGTGCGCGCCTGAAGGCGCTCGGCTACGTGTTCTCCTCGGATACCGACACCGAGGTGATTGCCCACCTCGTGCATTCGTTCGCGAAAACCGGCAAAACCCTGTTCCAGGCGGTGCGCGCGGCGACCGGCGAGCTGGTGGGCGCCTACGCGATTGCCGTGATCGCCGCCGACGACCCGTCGCGCATGGTGGTGGCGCGCATGGGCGCGCCGCTGCTGCTCGGCATCGGCGAGGGCGAGAACTTCGCCGCCTCCGATACCGCGGCGCTCCTGCAGGTGACGCGCTGCATGATCCACCTCGAGGAAGGCGACTGCGCCGAGGTGACGCTGAAGACAGTCACCATCGTCGATGCGCGCGGCCACCGGGTCGAGCGGCCGCTGCACGTGAGCCAGCTCGCCGCCGACGCCATCGAGCTCGGCAACTACCGGCACTACATGCAGAAGGAGATCTTCGAGCAGCCGGCGGCGCTCGCCGCCACCCTCGAGGCGCTGACCAACGCCTCGAGCGTAGTGCCGCAGATCTTCGGCGCCGAGGCGGCCGAGGTTTTCGCACAGACCGACGGCGTGCTGATCCTCGCCTGCGGCACGAGCTACCACGCCGGTGTCGTCGCGCGCTACTGGATGGAGGGCCTCGCCGGCATTGCGTGCAACGTCGAAATCGCGAGCGAGTACCGCTATCGCGATTCGGTGCCCAATGCTCGCACGCTGGTGGTCGTCATCTCGCAATCGGGCGAAACCGCCGACACGCTGGCGGCGCTGCAGCATGCGCGCGCGCTTGGGCAAGCGAACGCGCTCGCCATCTGCAACGCGCCCGAGTCGGCGCTGGTGCGCGCCTCGCGGCTTCGCTTCCTGACGCGCGCCGGTCCCGAAATCGGCGTCGCCTCCACCAAGGCGTTCACCGCGCAGCTCGCGGCGCTCTTCGTGCTGGCGATGGTGCTCGCCAAGCAGCGCGGCCGATTGTCGCGGCAGCGCGAGCTCGAGCTGCTGGAAGCGCTGCGCCAGCTGCCCAACTGGCTCGCCAATGCCTTGCGCGTCGAGCCCGAGATGGCCGCCTGGGCGGCGAAGTTCGCGCGTTGCGAGCATGCGCTCTTCCTCGGCCGCGGAGTGCATTACCCGATCGCCATGGAGGGCGCGCTCAAGCTGAAGGAAATCTCCTATATCCACGCCGAGGCGTACGCCGCCGGGGAGCTGAAGCACGGGCCGCTCGCGCTCGTCGACCGCAACATGCCGGTAATCGCCATCGCGCCGCGTGACGCGCTGCTCGACAAGCTGAAGTCCAACCTCCAGGAAGTGCGTGCGCGCGGCGGCGAGCTCTACGTGCTCGCCGACGCCCACGCGGGACTCAGCAACGGCGAGGGCGTGCACCTCGTGCCGCTGCACGACGATGCCGGCATCCTCTCGCCGATCGTGATGACCGTGCCGCTGCAGCTTCTCGCCTATCACGCGGCGCTGATGCGCGGCAACGACGTCGACAAGCCGCGCAACCTCGCCAAGTCGGTGACCGTCGAATAGGACGCGCGCATCGTCGCCCCCGCGCAGGCGGGGGCCCCGTTTGGTTCGTTTCATTGGGTTCCCGCTTTCCGCGGGAACGACGATCTAGGCGGCGATGTTGGCGGTCTGCAGGTCCGGCTTGAAGCGATAGCCGGTCCCGCGCACGGTCTCGATCAGCTTGTCGTGCCCGGTGGGCGCGAGCGCCTGGCGCAGCCGCCGGATGTGCACGTCGACCGTGCGCTCCTCGACGAACACGTGCTCGCCCCAGACCTCGTCGAGCAGCCGCGCGCGCGAGAAGACCCGCCCCGGGTGCGTCATGAAGAAGTGCAGCAGGCGAAGCTCGGTGGTCCAGAGATCGACCGGCTTGTCGCCCGCGCTCACCTGGTGCGCCGCGGGATCGATGCGCAGGCCGGCGATCTCGACCACGTCGTCGGCAAGCTGCGGCGCGCGCCGGCGCATCACCGCCTTGATGCGAGCGAGGCCGAGAGCAGCACAATGGAGATGTCCTTGGTGCGCTGGTCGCCGCGCAGGCGCCGCGCGAAGGTCAGGCCCGGGATGCCCGGCAGCACCCAGTCGAGCAGCACCAGGTCCGGGCGCGATTCGCGCACCAGTGCCTCCGCCTGCGGCACATCGCCGGCCGTCATTACCTTGTACCCGGCGCGCTGCAGGTTGGCCGCGAGCAGATCCCGGATTGCCGCTTCGTCTTCGACTACGAGTATCGAACCACCCATGACGTCTCCCAGCTGGATTTAGTTAGGCGGGCTCATCCTAGGGCGTCGTCCATAAGCGGCATATCGCCGACCCCTTATTTAACAGTCGTGTCACATTGGCGTGTTGTCGCCGATCACCGACACGAATGCCGGTACGGTCGTTGCGTCAGCGACCCCATGAGGGTGCTGGTGATCGAGGACGACGCGCAGGTGCGCGAGTACGTGCGCCTGGCGCTTGAACTGCACGAGCATCAGGCACTTACCGCCGATAACGGACGCCAGGCACTCGCTTACCTCGACGGCCATGCCGTCGATGCGGTGATCACCGATGTGTTCATGCCGGAGATGGACGGGATTGAAACCCTTGCAGTGCTGCGTAAGAAGTTTCCGGACATGCGCGTGGTTGCCATGTCCGGCCGGCCGGGTGTCGATTACCTCGCGATCGCGCGCGAGCTCGGCGTCACGCGCACGCTGCGCAAACCTTTCGAGATCTCGGAGCTGCTCGCAGCGCTGAAAGACGACCGGTGACGCGCAGGCCGGTCGTCTATCACATCATCGCCCAGGGGCGGCGGCAGGTGAGCGCCGCCTCGACGCTGGTCGTGCGCGAGGGCCGTGTTGCGGTCGAGCTGGATCCGGCGATGGTTCACGCGAAGGGCGTGTTCGTGCAGATCGACGCGGCGAAGCTGCGCAAGCTCGACGAGGAAGGCTGGGTGTACGGCTATCCCGAGCTGGTGGACCGGCGCCGCGCACCGTCGCGCCGCGGGCGCGAGCGCTATTCCGCGGCGCCGAGCCGCGGGCGGCGGCGGGCGGATCACGAGACGCGGCGCTTCTAGGCGACAGTCCTTATGGCGCTGCGCTGCCGCGTGCACCCAAGGCGCGACCCACGTACGCTTTCAGCGTGCAGGAATCGCTACACCCCGGCATCGAACGGCGCCGCACGACAGGGCCGTTGCGCGTGCTGATCGCCGACGACGAGGCCGACACGGTCGATACGCTCTCGCGGCTGCTGCGCGCCGAAGGCCACATCGTGCATAGCGCGTACACCGGCAAGGACGTGCTGCCGGCAGTGCGCATCTTCCGGCCCGACGCCATCATCCTCGACGTCTCGCTCCCGCAGATGAGCGGCTACGCCGTGGCGCAGGCGATCCGCCAAACGTTCACCGATGTGCGCCGGCCGCTGCTCATCGCCATGTCCGGCGTATGGAAGGACTTCGCCGACCGGCGCATCGCCGAGCAGGTCGGGTTCGACCACTACCTCGAGAAGCCGGCCGATACCGCCGAGCTGCTCGCGCTGCTCGGAACAGCGAAACGCTAGGCTTGCCGCGCTTCGCGAGATCGTCTGGCTCGCTTGCTGCGCTTCGCCTGCGGGCGGTTGTTGCGCGAAGGCTCGAGGACGAGGCCCTGCGCCACCGAGGCATTGAGCGCGGTGGCGAGCGCGGCATCGCCGGAGGCTAGATCTTCCCAGGCGAGCTCCAGGCCTTTGCGCCGGCCCTTGCCGACGAGCTTCAGGCCCTCGGGCGAGAGCGATACGACGAACGGCCTGCCGCCGATGCTCACTTCGCGCCTGAGCGTCTTCTCCAGCTTGGTCGCCATGCGAGCGAGCCAGCAACCCCCATACCTTCCCATGGGCACGCGGCACGTGCTACTGTCAATAAAGACAGTATGCTGTTCAAGATCGCCCTCTTGCGCAGCCGCGGGCGGCGCATCCCGTGGCGCGACGTCGTGAACGGACCGCATTACGTGGGGCAGCTCACCACGTACAGCACGGAGATCGACGGCGAGCGCTACCACGTGGCGATGCTGCGGCCGGCGCAGCCGATGGAGGACGCGCTGGTGCCCGAGCTCTACGAGCCGACGCTCGTCGGCTTCTCGGTGCTCGCCTTCCGGCTACGCGGCTTCGAGCGCGTCGCGAGCGCGCGCGGCGCCTTCGGCGCCGTGCAGGAGTGGCACTGCGCGCTGCCCTGACCCGCTAAGCGCTGCGGCGCTCGCCTTCGTTCACCCCGTTGTTGACCGCATTCTCGACGACGCGCGTCGCCGCAGAATAGGTCTCGCGCATGCGCTCGGAGAGCTGGCCGACCTGGCTTTGCACCTGGCCGAGCATCGCCACTTGCGTCTCGCTCGCGGTGCGCCAAACGCGCGTCCACAGATCGGCCGCCTGCTCGGCTTGTGCACCGGCGAGCTTCAACTGGAGCGCGAGCAGATCGGTGAGGCTGTTCGCCTCGCTCAGCTGGCGCGCGGAGGTGGTGTTGGTATCGAGCGCCTGGCGAAGCGCGTCGACCTGCTGGACATGCAGGCGCTGCGCATTCTCGATCGACGCCTTGGCGATATCGGAGGCGGCGCGCAGGCCGGCACGGTACAGCTCGAGGAAATAGGTCTGCTGCTGCTGCTGAATCATCGTGACTCCCTTCAATCCGGAGAAAAAGCCGCGCGGAACGCGCGACGCTCCGCAGCATAGCGGCGCCGTGGCCGCGTTTGGGGCAGCGCACAAAAATACTGATCATATGGGACGAGCCCTACCCGGATCATTGACCGGAGGGGTCGCTGGCTGCCCTACGCTTGCGCTACAACGCGCGTGCGCTCAATTCGTTTTCCGGCTGCACACGCGTCGCCTCCGAGCGCCTCGGCGACCTGCGCCGCGCGCCTTAGCGGATCCTGGCAGAGCTCCCACGAGTAATGGGTCACCTGCCGCAGCCGCGCCTCGGCGCCGTGCGCGAGATGCGCGAGATGCGCGAGCAGGCGGGACCGGACGCTGTCCGCGCCGCCGCGCGCATGCCCGACGGCGAGCGGCGTGCCGTTCGCCCACAGCACGTACACGCCCTTGTGCTCGGGCGCATCCGCGACCATCTTCGCGTTGAATCGCCACTTCGGGATTACGACTGACATGGCGGCGCATTCTTGAGCATCGCCGGCGAAACGAAAAGTCGCCGCTGGGCGAATCGCGGCGTCGATCTGGTCTGAACGACGCGTCGTCACGTGGCGACGTCCGCGTCGAATCCATGCGGCGAAGCTGGTGCTTCGCCGGTCAGCCGCGGCGCGTTTTAGTGCGCGCCGCGCTGCGCGGCGTCGATGGCATCGCCGGCGTGCCGTCCCAGCTCGATCGCGCGCTGGATCTGCCCCGGATTGGTGGGCTTGACGAAGTGGTAGTCGAAGCCGGCGGTCATCGCCCGCTCGCGGTCCTCGCGCTGGCCGTAGCCGGTCATGGCGATTAGCAGGATGTGGTTCGTGTCACCGCGCTCGCGCAGCTGGCGCGCCACCGCGTAGCCGTCCAGCCCCGGCAGGCCGATGTCGAGCACGATGACGTGCGGCGCGAACACCGGCACGGAGGCGAGCGCCTCGCTGCCGTCGCCGACTGTCTTCACCTCGTGGCCTTCCAGGCGCAGGAAGGCGGCGGTGCTCTCGGCCGCGTCGAGGTTGTCGTCGACGACCAGTACGCGCCGGCCGTACACCTGCGGGCTGGTGATCTCCGGCTTCGACGGCGCGGCGAGCGGCTGCACCGCGCTGATCGAGGGCAGCGTGATGCGGAAGCTCGCCCCCTTGCCCGGTCCGGGACTCTCGGCGTGCACCTTGCCTTGGTGCAGCTCGACCAGGCGCTTGACCAGAGTGAGGCCGATGCCAAGGCCGCCCTGTGCGCGATCGAGGCCGCGGTCGCCCTGCACGAACAGCTCGAACACGCGCGGCAGCAGCTCGGCTTCGATGCCGGTACCGTTGTCCTCGACCGTGATGGTGGCGAAGCCGTGCTCGCCGGCGGCGGCGAGGTGGATGCGTCCGGCGTCAGGAGTGTACTTGGAGGCGTTGTTCAGCAGGTTGGCGACGACCTGCGAGAGACGCGTGAAGTCGCCCATCAGCCACACGGGATGCGGGCTCACCTCTATGCTGAGGCGCTGCTCGCGCTGGTCGATCATCGGCCGCACCGTCTCGACGCTGTGCGCGACGATGCGCGCGAGCTCGACGGGCTCCTTCTTGAGCACGATCTTGCCCTGGCTGATGCGCGACACGTCGAGCAGCTCGTCCACCAGACGCGCAAGCTGCGTCACCTGCCGGTCGATCACGTCGCGCGCCATCACCACGCGCTGCTCGTGCGTGCCGACGCGGCGCATCAGCTCGACCGCGTTGCGGATCGGCGCGAGGGGGTTTCTCAGCTCATGCGAGAGCATCGCCAGGAATTCGTCCTTGCGGCGGTTGGCGTCCTGCAGCTCCTCCTCGGCCTCGCGCGAGCGGGCGATCTCGCGCTCGAGCGAGCGGTAGAGGCGCGCGTTCTCCAGGGCCATCGCGGCACGCCCCGCGAGCTCCTCGAGCATGTCGCGGTCCTTCGGCTCGCGGCCGACGTAGCCGAGCGCAAAGGCGCCGATCAGCAGCTCGCCAACCTGCAGCGGATAGCAGACGGTCGCCGAAATGCCGCCGTGCTCGGCAAGCTCGTGCGCGCGCCGCTCGCGCAGCACCGCCTGCATCGCCTCGGCGAGCGCGGCCGGGACGAACTCGCCGGAAGGCGCCGAAAACGTCTCGTACTTGCCCGGCTCCTTCTCCACCGTGACCGCGGCAACTTCGCAGGCGTGCGGCACGACCAGCTCTAGCAGGCGCCGCATGCCTTGCTCGAGGTCGAGCGAGGCGCCGAGCTCGCGGCTCGCGTGCGCGAAGAAATTGGCGCGGCGCCGCTGGTCCTCGGCCGCGTGGCGCGCCGCCTCGGCTTCCGCCATGGCGCGCGTGCGCTGCTGCATCTGCCACAGCTCGACGAACACCTTGACCTTGCTGCGCAGGACATCGGGGCGCACCGGCGAGAGGATGTAGTCCACCGCGCCGAGCGAATAGCCCTGCGCCGTCTGCATCTCGTCGGCATAGGCGGTGATGAAGATGATCGGCGTGTGCGCCGACCTCTTGTACTGCCGGACGAGCTTCGCCGTCTCGAGGCCGTCGATGTCCGGCATGTTGACGTCGAGCAGGATCACCGCGAACTCGCGCGCCAGCACCTCGCGCAGCGCTTCCGAGCCCGAGCGCACCATCACCAGGTTCTGGTCGAGCTCCTCGAGGATCGTGCGGAAGACGAGCAGCTTCTCCGACAGATCATCGACGATCAGGATGTTCGCCTTTTGTTCTTCGTTCATTTCTTCCTCACCTTGTAAAGCACAGGGACCGGCCACGCCTCACGCGTGGCCTGTCCCTGTCGTGCCCTCCCGGGGCGTAGTCAACGATGCAGCCACCCGCGCAGCACCGACAGCAGGTGCAGCCGGTCGACCGGCTTCGACAGGTAGTCCCAGGCGCCCGCCTGGATGCATTTCTCGCGGTCGCCCTTCATCGCCTTGGCGGTGACCGCGACGATCGGCAGGTCGGCGCCGCGCGGCAGCTTGCGGATCTCCTTGATGGTGGTGATGCCGTCCATCTCCGGCATCATGATGTCCATCAGGACGACGTCGATCTCGGCGTCCTCCTGCACCAGCTTGATGGCGTCGCGGCCGTTGCTCGCGGACGCGACATGCATGCCCTGCTCGTCGAGCACGGTGGCGAGCGCGAAGATGTTGCGCATGTCGTCGTCGACCACCAGCGCCTTCTTCTTCTCCAGCACGCGCTGCGAGCTGTGCAGCTCGTCGAGCGCGCGGCGCTCCTCCTCCGACATGGAGGCCGTGCTCCGGTGCACGAAGAAGTAGATGTAGTCGAGCAGCCGCTCGGTGGTGCGCGCCTCGCGCAGCCCGAAGCTGCCCTGCCCGCGCTGCATGATCTGCGGACCCTTCGAGCCGTAGAACACCACCGGCAGCATGCGCGCCACGGGCTTGCGGTCGAGCGCGTCGATCACATCCTGCGGCCCGAGGTCGGCAGCGCTCTCGTCGATCACCAGGCAGTCGACCGTCGAGATGCGCAGCAAGCGCATCGCCTCGTCGCGCGACCAGGCGACCAGCATCGGTCGATGACCTCGGCCCTCGTCGGGCCATCGGGCATCACCAGCAGCACCTGGCGCGTCGAGCGCGCCACGAACTCCTTCAGCTGCTCGAGCGCCTGGTCGACTACATCGCGCGAGGTGAGCGGCTTGGCGATGAAGCCCATCGCGCCCGAGTTGAGCGCGCGCTCCTTGGCGTCATCGGTCGAGACGACGCATACCGGGATGTGCCGCGTCGAGAGGTCGGCCTTCAGCCGCTCGAGCACGCGCCAGCCCTGCATGTCGGGCAGGAAGATGTCCAGCGTGATCACCGAAGGCTGATGCTCGCGCATCATGGCAAGCGCCGCGGCGCCGCTCGTGCTGACCACGCCCTTGAAGCCCTTCAGGCGCGCCGCGTCGAGCAGGATCTTGGCGAAGCCGATGTCGTTCTCGACGATCAGCACCACGCGGTCGCCCGGCCGGATGTCCTCGCGGTCGTCGGCGGCCTCGTTCGGGAACGAGTGCGCCGGCTCCTCCTCGGGCTCCACCGCTTCCACCGCGAGCGGCTCGACCACCGCCGGCTGCGCAGCGTTCTCGCGCTCCGGCCGCGGGCGGCCCGGGCGCACTGGCGCGTAGTTGAGCGGCAGGTACAGGGTGAAGACGCTGCCCGCGCCCGGCGCGCTCACCAGACGGATCTCACCGCCGAGCAGCTTGGACAGCTCTCGCGAGATGGCGAGGCCCAGGCCCGTGCCGCCGTACTTGCGGCTGGTCGAGCCGTCGGCCTGCTGGAACGCCTCGAAGATGATTTGCTGCTTCTCCGGCGAGATGCCGATGCCGGTGTCCGCGACCTTGAAGGCGATCACATGGTCGGCGCCCTCGAGCGCCTCGCAGTCCGCCGACCAGCCCGAGATCGCCGGGGCGATCGAGATCGACACGTGGCCGACGTGCGTGAACTTGAACGCGTTCGAGAGCAGGTTCTTGATGATCTGCTGCAGCCGCTTGATGTCGGTAATCATCGTGCGCGGCAGGGCGGTATCGATGGCGACGCGGAAGTCCACCTTCTTCGTCTCCGCGACGTGCCGGAAGGTGCGCTCGACATAACGGCTGAGATCGTCGAAGCGCAGCTCCGAGGGCTCGACTGCCACCGTGCCCGACTCGATCTTCGACAGATCCAGAATGTCGGCGATCAGCGCCAGCAGCTCGTTACCCGAGGAATGGATGGTCTTGGCAAATTCCACCTGCTTCACGTTCAGGTTGCCGTCCGTGTTGCGCGACAGCTGGTCTGAGAGGATCAGCAGGTTGTTGAGCGGCGTGCGCAGCTCGTGCGACATGTTCGCCAGGAACTCGGACTTGTACTTGGACGTGAGCGCGAGCTGGGCCGCCTTTTCCTCAAGCGCCTGGCGCGCGAGCTCGACCTCGCGGTTCTTGCGCTCGACCTCCTCGTTCTGGTGGGCGAGCAGCCGCGCCTTCTCCTGCAGCTCCTCGTTCGTCTGCTGCAGCTCGACCGCGAGGGACTGCGACTGCTTGAGCAGGTTCTCCGTGCGGGTGTTCGCCTCGATCGTATTGATCACGATACCGATCGACTCGGTCAGCTGGTCGAGGAACGCCTGGTGCGCCGGGTTGAAGCGCTCGAGCGAGGCGAGCTCGATCACGCCGCGCACCTGGCCTTCGAACACCACCGGCAGCACCAGCACGTCGGCCGCGCCCTGCTCGGCGAGACCCGTGGCGATGCGGAAGCTCGCCGCCGGCACGCCCGAGATGGTGAGCTTCTTCTTCTCGATGGCGCACTGGCCGACCAGGCCTTCGCCCAGGTCCACTTGCTTGCCGTGCGTGCCATGGCCGCCCGAGGCGAAGCTCGCGAGCAGCTTCAGCTTCAGCTTCTCGCTCTTGTCCTCGTCGCCCGCCAGCACGTAGAACTCGGCCTGCTGCGCGCCCACCACCGGCGCGAGCTCGGACAGAATCATCTGGCCGACCGCCATCAGGTCGCGCTGGCCCTGCAGCATCCGCGAGAACTTCGCCAGGTTGGTCTTGAGCCAGTCCTGCTCGGTGTTCTTGTGCGTCGTGTCGCGCAGGTTGCGGATCATCTCGTTGATGGTGTCCTTCAGGGCCGCGACCTCGCCCTGCGTCTCCACCGAGATCGACCGCGTCAGGTCGCCCTGCGTCACCGCCGTCGCCACTTCGGCAATCGCGCGCACCTGCGTCGTCAGGTTCGCCGCGAGCTCGTTCACGTTCTCCGTGAGGTCCTTCCACGTGCCCGCCGCGCCCGGCACCTTCGCCTGGCCGCCGAGCTTGCCTTCGACGCCCACTTCGCGCGCCACCGTGGTCACCTGCTCGGCGAAGGTGGCCAGCGTGTCGGTCATGTTATTGATCGTGTCGGCGAGCGCCGCGATCTCGCCTTTCGCCTCCACCGTCAGCTTCTGCTTCAAGTCGCCGTTGGCCACTGCCGTCACCACCTTGGCGATACCGCGCACCTGCGACGTCAGGTTGCCGGCCATGAAGTTCACGTTGTCGGTGAGGTCCTTCCAGACGCCCGAGACGCCGCGCACCACCGCCTGGCCGCCGAGCTTTCCTTCCGTGCCGACCTCGCGCGCCACGCGCGTTACCTCGGCGGCGAAGGAGTTGAGCTGGTCCACCATGGTGTTGACGGTGTTCTTGAGCTCCAGGATCTCGCCCTTCACGTCGACCGTGATCTTGCGCGAGAGGTCACCCGCCGCCACCGCCTTCGTCACGTCCGCGATGTTGCGCACCTGCGAGGTGAGGTTGCCGGCCATGAAGTTGACCGAGTCAGTGAGGTCCTTCCAAGTGCCCGACACGCCTTCCACCCGCGCCTGGCCGCCGAGAATCCCTTCGGTGCCGACCTCGCGCGCCACGCGCGTCACTTCCGAGGCGAACGAGCGGAGCTGGTCCACCATCGTATTGATGGTGTTCTTAAGCTCGAGAATTTCTCCTTTCACGTCCACGGTGATCTTCTTCGAGAGGTCACCCGCCGCCACGGCGGTCGTGACCTCGGCGATGTTCCTCACCTGCGAGGTGAGGTTCGACGCCATGAAGTTCACCGACTCGGTCAGGTCCTTCCAGGTTCCGGCCACGCCCTGCACATCGGCCTGACCGCCGAGCTTTCCTTCCGTACCGACTTCGCGCGCCACGCGCGTTACCTCGGCGGCGAAGGAGCGCAGCTGGTCCACCATCGTGTTGATGGTGTTCTTCAGCTCGAGAATCTCTCCCTTCACGTCGACCGTGATCTTCTTCGAGAGGTCGCCCGCCTGCACCGCCTTCGTCACGTCGGCGATGTTGCGCACCTGCGACGTGAGGTTGCCGGCCATGAAGTTCACCGACTCGGTCAGGTCCTTCCAGGTGCCGGCCACGCCCTGCACGTCGGCCTGGCCG
>JAEKLK010000163.1 GCA_019509895.1 Betaproteobacteria bacterium
CATGCTCGCCGCAGCCGCGGCCTTCCTTGATCTCGGTGGTCATGGCGCGCGATACCACGTCGCGGCTCGCGAGGTCCTTGGCGTTGGGCGCATAGCGCTCCATGAAGCGCTCGCCGTTCTTGTTCAGCAGGTAGCCGCCCTCGCCGCGCACACCCTCGGTGATGAGCACGCCGGCACCCGCCACACCGGTCGGATGGAACTGCCAGAACTCCATGTCCTCGAGCGGCAGGCCGGCGCGCGCGACCATGCCGAGGCCGTCGCCGGTATTGATGAAGGCATTCGTGGTAGCCCAATAGATGCGGCCGGCGCCGCCCGTTGCAAGCAGCACGGCCTTGCCCTGGAGGATGAAAAGCTCGCCGGTCTCCATCTCGAGCGCCGTGACCCCTACGACGGCGCCGTCCTGCGGATCGCGGATCAGGTCGAGCGCCATCCACTCGACCAGGAATTGCGTATTGGCGCGGACGTTCTGCTGGTAGAGCGTATGCAGCATCGCGTGCCCGGTGCGGTCGGCGGCGGCGCAGGCGCGCATCGCCATCTTGGCGCTGCCGTAGTCCTGCGTATGGCCGCCGAAGGGCCGCTGGTAGATCCGGCCGTTCTCGAGCCGGTCGAACGGCATGCCCATATGCTCGAGCTCGACCACCACCTCGATTGCGCGCCGGCACATGTATTCGATCGCGTCCTGGTCGCCGAGGTAGTCGGCGCCCTTGACGGTGTCGTACATGTGCCAGTGCCAGTTGTCCTCGGTGGAATTGGCGAGCGGCGCGGCGATCCCGCCCTGCGCTGCGACCGTGTGCGAGCGCGTGGGGAACACCTTGCTCAGCACCGCGGTCTTCAGGCCGGCGCGCGCCAGCTCGAGCGCCGCGCGCATGCCCGAGCCGCCGGCGCCGACCACGATCGCGTCGAAACGCCTGACGTTTAGCGCCATAGGATCTGCACCGCCCAGCCGAGATAGCTGGCGATCGCGACGATCGTGATCACCTCCAGCGCGAGCCGCAGGCCATCGTGCTTGACGTAGTCCATGAATATGTCGCGCATGCCGACCCAGGCATGCCAGCCGAGGCTGACGGCGAAGAGCAGCGTCGCGACGCGCATCCAGCCGTAGCCGAAGAGCGCGCGCCAAGCGCCGTAGTCCACCGGCCGGCGGCTCATGAAGACGAACAGCAGTATCACGGTGTAGATCGCCATGATGACGGCTGTAATGCGCTGCGCGAGCCAGCTCCCCAGGCCGTAATGCGCGCCGACGACGACGCGGTTCACCATACGCGCCACGCGAAGGCGATGGTAAGCAGGATGCTCGCCGCAAAGACGATGTAGCTCGTCATCCTCGCCTTGCGGATCTCGATCGCCTTGTTGAGGTCGAGCAGCAGGAAGCGGATGCCGGCGCAGAAGTGATGGGCATAGGCCCAGATGAAGACTGTGAGGCCGAGCTTGGCGAGCGGCAGCTTCAGGTATTCGTCGCGCACGTGGGCGAAGCCCTGCTCGGAAGCGAGGCTGGTATCGAGGAGGTAGAGCAGCCAGGCCGCGAAGGGGAAGAAGAGCAATGCGCCCGAGACGCGATGCAGGCCCGATACCCACGCCGTCGACGGCAGGCGAATTTCGAACAGCAGTGCCGAAAGGCTGAGGTATTTCGGTCGGGTTTTCTTCGCAGCCGCGCTGGACATTGAGGGCAATTCGATTATAGCGTCGCAGCGCAGCAACCCAGCGATGTAAAATCGAAATTCAATTCCCGCGGAGCGCTCGATGCCCAACGCCCCCATTCGCGTCGCCGTCACCGGCGCCGCCGGTCAGATCGGCTATTCGCTGCTGTTTCGCATCGCGGCGGGCGACCTGCTCGGCAAGGACCAGCCGGTGATCCTGCAGCTTCTCGAGATTCCCGACGAGAAGGCGCAGAAGGCGCTGAAGGGCGTGATGATGGAGCTCGACGACTGCGCTTTCCCGCTCCTCGCCGGCATGATCCCGGCCTCCGATCCGATGGTGGCGTTCAAGGATGTGAACGTGGCGCTGCTGGTCGGTGCGCGGCCGCGCGGCCCGGGCATGGAGCGCAAGGATCTCCTCGAAGCGAACGGCAAGATCTTCGCACCCCAGGGCCAGGCGCTCGACCGCGTCGCCGACAGGAACGTGAAGGTCCTCGTGGTCGGCAACCCGGCGAACACCAACTGCCTCATCGCCATGAAGAACGCGCCGAGCCTGAAGCCCTCCCAGTTCACCGGCATGATGCGCCTCGACCACAACCGCGCCGTCTCGCAGCTCGCGCACAAGGCGCAGAAGCCGGTGTCCGCGATCCGCAAGGTCACCGTCTGGGGCAATCACTCGGCGACGCAGTACCCGGACCTCTTCCAGGCCGAGGCCGAGGGCAAGAAGCTCTGGCCGATGATCAACGACCAGGGCTGGCTCGAGAGCACCTTCATTCCCACGGTGCAGAAGCGCGGCGCCGCGATCATCGACGCGCGCGGCCTCTCCTCGGCGGCGAGCGCCGCCAACGCGGCGATCGACCACATCCGCGACTGGATCTCCGGCTCGCGCGACGGCGACTGGATCACCATGGGCGTGCCATCGGATGGCAGCTATGGCGTCCCCGAAGGCGTGATCTACGGCTATCCGGTGACCACCCGCAACGGCAGCTACCAGGTCGTCAAGGGCATCGAGCTAAGCGAATTCAGCAAAAAGCGCATGGACACGACGCTGAAGGAGCTGCACGAAGAGCGCGACGGCGTGCGCCATCTCTTCGGCAAATGAAAATGGTGACAGTCACCATTTTCGCGGTATGAGCCCCGGTTCGAAGTTCCGCGAAGCCCTCCGGCAGGAGCGTCCGCTCCAGATCATCGGCAGTATCTGCGCCAACCACGCGCTGATGGCGAAGCGCGTGGGCTATCGAGCGATCTATCTCTCCGGCGGCGGCGTCGCCGCCGGCTCGCTCGGCATGCCGGACCTTGGCATCTCCAACCTCGACGACGTTCTCACCGATATCCGGCGCATCAGCGATGTCTGCGACCTGCCGCTGCTGGTCGACGTCGACACCGGCTTCGGCGCGAGCGCCTTCAATGTCGCGCGCACCACGCGCTCGCTCATCAAGTTCGGCGCCGCCGCCATGCACATCGAGGATCAGGTCGGCGCCAAGCGCTGCGGGCATCGCCCGGGCAAGGAGCTGGTGAGCCCGGAGGAGATGTCGGATCGCATCAAAGCGGCGGTCGACGCGCGCGGCGATGGCGGCTTCGTCGTCATGGCGCGCACCGATGCGCTCGCTTCCGAGGGCCTGGAGCGCGCGCTCGAGCGGGCGCGGGCCTATGTCGACGCGGGCGCGGACATGATCTTCCCGGAGGCGATCACCGATCTGGCGATGTACAAGAAATTCGCCGCCGCGGTGAAGGTCCCGATCCTCGCCAACATCACCGAATTCGGCAGGACGCCGCTTTTCACCGTCGATGAATTGCGCTCGGCCGACGTGGCGATGGTGCTCTACCCGCTCACGGCGTTCCGCGCGATGAACAAGGCGGCGCTCAAGGTCTACGAGACGGTACGCAGGGCCGGCACGCAGAAGCCGGTGCTCGCCGAGATGCAGACGCGCGAGGAGCTCTACGACATCATCGGCTACCACGACTACGAAAAGAAACTCGATGAGCTCTTTGCCCGCGGAAGGTCCTAAGCCCAAGAAGTCGGTCGCGCTTTCCGGCGTGCCGGCCGGCAACACGGCGCTCTGCACCGTCGGGCGCACCGGCAACGACCTCCACTACCGCGGCTACGACATCCTCGATTTTGCCGACGAGGCCGAATTTGAGGAAGTGGCGTACCTGTTGGTGCACGAAAAGCTGCCGACCCGCGACGAGTTGAAGAAATACAAGCGCAAGCTGCAAAGCCTGCGCGCCCTGCCCGAGCCGGTGAAGAAGGCCCTGGAGCAACTGCCGAAGCGCGCGCACCCGATGGATGTCATGCGCACCGGCTGCTCGGTGCTCGGCGCACTCGAGCCCGAAGACGAGAAGCATCCCGTCGAGGGTGCGCGCAACATCGCCGACCGCCTGATGGCATGCTTCGGCTCGATGCTCCTGTACTGGTATCACCACGCCAACAGCGGCAGGCGGATCGAAACCGTAACGGACGATGACTCGATCGGTGGCCATTA
>JAEKLK010000189.1 GCA_019509895.1 Betaproteobacteria bacterium
GTTCGGGATGGCCGGCGTAAAAACGCTGCCAGGGAACGAGGAACGCAACCACCGGCACGAGCGCAAGGAGCGCCCAGCCGAGCACGCGGTAGGTGACGCGCCAGTCGTAGTGCCCCACGAGGTACTGCGTGAAGGGCACGAACAGGATGGTGCCGACGCCCGCGGCGGAGAAGGCGATGCCGATCGCGCTGGACAGCCCCTCGCGGTACCAGCGCGCGATCAGCGCCGAGCCCGGCACCATGCCGGTGAGGCTGACACCGACGCCGACCATGCCGCCGACGAAGAGATAGAACTGCCACAGATTCGAAAGCCCGGCCGCGAGGAAGAAGGCGCCGCACATGCAGGCGAGGCCTGCGGTGTACACCCAGCGCGGGCCGATGCGGTCGAAGATCAGGCCGACGAACGGCGAGGTGCAGCCATGCATCAGGAGGTAGATCGAATAGACGCTGGTGAGCTGCGAGCGCGTCCAGCCGTAGTCGCGCTCGAGCGGCAGGACGAACACCACGTAGGTGTCGCCGAGACCACGCCCGAACATGTTGAGCGCGAAGCAGGCGGCGAGCACGGCGAGCGCCGTGCCGGAGAAGGGGCTCAGGTTTTCTCGGCTGGCTCGAGTCCGAACACCTGGCGCAGATAGCGCAGGTAGCCGGCGTCCTTGCTGACGGTCTTGCCGGGCGCATCCGAGACCTTGGCGACCGGCTGGCCATTGCACTCGGTCATCTTGATGACGATGTTGATCGGCTCGTAGCCCAGATCGTTGGTCAGGTTGGTGCCGATGCCGAAGGCGGTGATCGCCCGGCCGTGGAAACGCCGCGCGATGGCGATCGCCAGCGGGAAGGAAAGCTGGTCGGAAAAGATCAGCTGCTTGGTGCGCGGATCGACGCGGTTCTTGCGGTAATGCGCGATCAGCTTCTCGCCCCAGGCGAACGGATCACCGGAGTCATGGCGCGCGCCATCGAACAGCTTGCAGAAGTACATGTCGAAGTCGCGCAGGAAGGCGTCCGTGCCGTAGGTATCGGCAACCGCAATGCCGAGGTCGCCGCGATACTCCTGTGCCCACTTGTCGAAGGCGAAGGTCTGCGAGTCGCGCAAGCGCGGCCCGAGCGCCTGGCAGGCCTGCATGTATTCGTGCGCCATGGTGCCGAGCGGCGTCATGTTGTTCCTCATGGCGAACCACACGTTCGAAGTGCCGGCGAAGAACTCGGGCACCTCTCGCTTGAGCGTCTGCAGCACCTCCGCGTGCCAGGCGAGCGAGAAGCGCCGCCGCGTGCCGAAATCGGAGATGCGGAAATCGAGCTCGCGCTCCACCGTGCGCACCAGGTCGATCTTGCCCGCCAGGCGCCGCCGCCCTTCGGCGAGATCCGGACGCGGTTGGGTGCGCCGGAAGTACACCTCGGAGACCACGGCGAGCACCGGGATCTCGTACATGATGGTGTGCAGCCACGGGCCGCGGATGGTGATGTCCATCTCGCCGGGGCGCTCGCCCTGCCCGATGCGCACGTACTTGTTGCTGAAGTGGAAGAGCGCCAGGAAGTCGACGAAATCCGACTTCATGAAGCGCAGGCTGCGCAGATAGTCGAGCTCCTCGTCGCGGAAGCGAAGCGCGGCGAGCGCGTTCACTTCCTCACGGATCTCCTCGAGGTGCGGCCGGAAATCCACGCCTTCGGTGCGGCACTTGAACTTGTACTCGACCTGCGCGCCGGGGAAGTGATGCAGGACGACCTGCATCATGGTGAACTTGTAGAGGTCGGTATCGAGCAGCGACTGGATGATCATCGCCGGGGCATTGTACGCTCTCGCTCATGTGCGGCCGTTACTCGCTCCACGCCAATCCGGAGGTCGTGGCGCTGCAATTCGGCCTCGCGCAACCGCCCGAATTCAAGTCGAGCTACAACGTCTGTCCCGGCACCGAGATACTCGTGGTGCGCATCGGTGGCGAGGGCCTGCGCGTGGCGCGCGCGCACCGCTGGGGATTGGTACCGCACTGGGCGAAGGATCCGGCGATCGGCAATAAACTCGCCAACGCGCGCGGCGAATCGCTCGTCGAGCGGCCGGCTTTTCGCGACGCGTTCCGCCAGTGGCGCTGCCTGGTGCCGGCGAGCGGCTTCTATGAATGGCAGAGGCGCGGCGGCCGCAAGCTGCCGTGGTACGTGCGGCCGCGCGATGCGGAGCTTTTCGCGCTCGCCGGCATCACGGCCTTCTGGCAGGGGCTGCGCACCGTGTCGCTCATCACCACCGAGCCGAACGAGCTGATGCGGCCGATTCACGATCGCATGCCGGTGATCATCGCGCCCGAGCAGTACGACGCCTGGCTCGACCCGGCGGCCCGCGAAACGGAGAAATTGATGCGCTTCGTGCAGCCCTACCCCGCCAACCGCATGAGCGCGCATCGGGTCGGCACGCGCGTGAGCAAGCCGGAGAACGACGACCCGTCGCTGATCGAAGAGGCGCCCGAGCCGCCGGTGCAGAACGAGCTTCTCTGATACTGTATATAATTCCAGTTCATGGAACCCCTGACCGAGCGGCAAGCCGAGATCCTGCGCCTGGTGCGCGAGCTGACCGAGGTGACCGGCTATCCGCCGACACGCGCCGAGATCGCCGAGCGCATGGGCTTCCGCTCAGTGAACGCCGCCGAGCAGCATCTGCGGGCGCTGGAGAAAAAGGGCGCGATCGACATCGCCTCGGGTGCCTCGCGCGGCATCCGCGTGCGCGATACCCGCACCGGCGGCCGCACGGCGCGGCTGCTCGAGCTGCCGGTGGTGGGACGCGTCGCCGCCGGCGCGCCGATCCTCGCAGAAGAAAATTTCCAGGGACACTACCAGGTCGATCCGAATCTCTTCACCCCGCGCGCCGACTATCTGCTGCGCGTGCGCGGATTGTCGATGCGCGACGCCGGAATCCTGGAGGGTGATCTGCTCGCCGTGCATCGCACGCAGGAGGCGCGCAGCGGGCAGATCGTCGTCGCGCGCCTGGGTGAAGAGGTCACGGTGAAGCGCCTGCGTCGCCGCGGCCACGCGGTCAGCCTCGAGGCGGAGAATCCGGAATTCGAGCCGATCGAAGTCGACCTGCGGCGCGATGCGCTGGTGATCGAAGGCATCGCCGTCGGCGTCATCCGCAACGGCAGGAGTTTCTGATAAGCCTTTAGAATGCACGCGGGGGGACGGTCCTGCGTGCATGAGCAATCTGGCGAACGGCATCCATAGCGTGGCGCGCGGCGCAAGCGACGCCGCCGCCGTCCGAGAGCGCGCCGATCCTGCCGTGGTTCGCGCCGACCGCGTCGAGCAGCTTTACAGCCAGTTGCCTCTAGGCCTCGCGGCCACCGTCGTCATTGGCGTGATCGCCGCCGTGGAGCTGCACGAGGGCCGGCTGATCGAGCTGCTCGTTGTCTGGGGCGGGCTGCTCGCTGCCGTCGTCATCCTGCACGGGCTCCTCTACCGCAGCTATCGCAAGGACGCCCAGCGCACGGAGAACGCCGAGCACTGGCTGCGCCGGCTGGGCATCGGCGCCTTCGCCGCTGGCGCGGTCTGGGGCTTCGCCGCCGCAGTCTTTTTCCCCTCGCACGCGGACGAGCGCCAGGTGTTCCTCGCGTTCCTCCTCGCGGGCGTGATTTCGGGCGGTATCCCGATGTACGCGGCGTCCTGGCCGATCTTCGCCGCGTACGGCGCCGCGATCGCGCTGCCTTTCACGTATGTGCTGGCGACCTTCGGCAACCGGCTGTTCGCCGAGATCGCGCTCCTCATACCGCTCTTCTATGGCGCGAGTGTCGCCATCGCCTACCGCCTGAATGGCGTGTTTCTTTCCGGCTACCGGCTGCGCCACGCCTACCAGAGGAGCCTGGTGGAGCTTGACGAGGCGGGCCGCCAGATCGAAGCGAGCGGTCGCAAGCTCGCACTATTCGCCGAGCGCTCACCGATCGCGGTGTTCGAGCTCGACGGCGAGGCAATGCTGCGCGAAGTGAATCAGGCCGCCGAAATCCTGTTCGGCTACGCCGCGGACGAGCTCGTCGGCCGCTCGGTGAAGCGCCTGGTGCTCACGAAGGACCACGCGGACTTCGACCGCGAATGGCAGCGCCTGATGGCCTCGCGACAGCCGGCGACCGGTGTCAAGGTACGCAACCTGCGGCGCGACGGCTTGACCGTGGTGTGCGAATGGACCGTGACGCCGCTCGTCAATTCGGCGGGTAAGCTGATTTCGGTGATCGCCCAGGGACGCGACGTCACCGCGCAGCTCGAGGCCGAGCGCATGAAGAAGGAGTTCACGTCGACGCTCTCGCACGAGCTGCGCACGCCGCTCACGTCGATCATCGGCTCGCTGCAGCTCGTCAACGCCGGTGTGCTCGGCGACGTGCCAAAGGATGTCATGGACCTCCTCGAGGTCGCAGAGCGAAACAGCCAGCGCCTGCTCGACCTTATCAATGACATCCTCGACATCGAGAAGATCGATTCGGGCAAGCTGACACTCAACCCCGAGGTGCTCAGCGTGGACGATCTGGTGCACGAGGCGATGGTGCTGAACAAGGGCTTCGGCGATCGATTCAAGGTGCGCTTCCAATCGCAGGGCGAGCTCGTTCGGCGCCAGGTCAATGCCGACCGCAAGCGCCTCCTGCAGGTGATGACCAACCTCCTCTCGAACGCGGCCAAGTTTTCGCCCGAAGGCGAGGCGGTGCAGATCACCACCGAGGAGCGCGGCGCCTGGCTGCGCGTTGCGGTGCACGATCGCGGACCCGGCATCCCGGAGGCGTTCCGCGCGCGCGTTTTCGGCCGCTTCAGCCAAGCCGATTCGACGACCTCGCGCTACAAGGGCGGCACGGGGCTCGGGCTCGCCATTTGCAAGCGCCTGGTCGAGATGATGCAGGGCCGCATCGGCTTCGAGGACCGCGACGGCGGCGGCACGACCTTCTGGTTCGAGCTGCCCGCTCATGCCTGAGCGAGCCCTCGAGCGCATCTGCTACGTCGAGGACGACGAGGACATCCAGCGCATCGTGCGCATGTCGCTCGAGCGGGTGGGCAAGATGACGGTCGAGGTGGTGAGCGATCCGAACCAGGCGCTCGGCGTCATGGCGCGCTTCAAGCCGGACCTGGTGATGCTCGACTGGATGATGCCGGGAATGGACGGTCCGACGCTCTTTCGCAAGATGAAGCTGGAGCCGCAGACCGCTGCGCTGCCGGTGGTGTTCATCACCGCCAAGGCGACACAACGAGACATGGAGGAGCTGATCGCCCTCGGCGCCGCTGCGACCATCTCGAAGCCCTTTTCGCCCAAGGACCTCCCCGACCAGCTGCGCGCCATCTGGGCAAAGCTGCCCTAGGGCGCCGCCTAGTGCAGCCTGATGGTGCGCTCGAGAGCGGTATTCTGCTGCAGCTTGCGCGTGAGAAAGCCGATGACCTCGTCGGTGTTGCGAAAGCGCCCTTCGCGGTCCTTCTCCAGCAGCTTGTCCAGCAGCCGCTGGTACTGCTGCAGATGCTCCGGTAGCGCAGGCGGCGGCGTGTTCAGGTGGTGCAGCGCCACCTCGACCGCCGTGTCGCCTTCGAACAGGTGCCGGCCGGTAAGCATCTGGTAGAGCAGCACGCCGGCGCTGTAGATGTCGGTGCGCAGGTCGAGGGCGCGGCCCTGCACCTGCTCCGGGCTCATATAGCGCGGCGTGCCGAGCACTTCGCCGTGACGCGTCTTGTCGATCGCGTCGATGTGCTTGGCGATGCCGAAGTCGAGAATCGCGAGCGTGCCGTCCTCGCGGAACATCAGGTTCTGCGGCTTGAGATCCCGGTGCAGGATGCCTTTCTCATGGATGTCGCCGAGGGCGAACATCAGCTCGCGAAAGATACGCATCGCTTCTCCAGGATCGAGCGCGGCGCCGCTCAGGCGCTTGTTCAGGTCGCCGCCCTCGAAGAACTCCATCACCAGGTAGGCGTATTCGCCCGAGTTGCCATGGTCGAAGATGCGCGCGACGTGGCGGCTCTCGAGCCGCTGGACGAGCGCATATTCCTCCATGAAGCGCTGCAGCGCGGTGGTGTTGGAGAGCACCTCGCGGCGCAGGATCTTGACCACCAGCGGCTCGTCGTCGCCCTCGCGCGAGGCGAGATAGACGCGCGCCATGCCGCCTTCGCCGATCAGACGCAGTACGCGGAAGCCGGGAATGCGGATCTTCGCGCCGAGCGAGTGTCCTTCCATCCGCGAGGCGAGCTCGGGCGAGATGGTCTTCTCCCTGTCGCCGGCGGTCATCTCGTGCAGCGAGGTGATCAGCCTCTCGCGCGTGAGCTCCTGCTTGCGCTGGTAATCGTCGGCGCCGGCCTTCATTGCCCGCACGGCGATCGATTCGTTGCCGGCGCCGGTGAGGAACAACACCTTCGGGCAGTCGGGCCGCAGCTTGAGCTGCGCCAGCCAGTCCAGGCCATCGCCGCGCCCGAGCATGTAATCGAGGATCAGCGCCTGGTAGGCGCCGAGCGGAAAATCGGCGTCCGGCATGTCGCGCTCGAGCGGGTCCCACTCGTCGACCGTAGCATCCGCCCAGCGCTGCCGGATGTAGTGCGAAAGCAGCCCGCGCAGGTCGGGGTCGTCATCGATGAGCAGTACTTTCATCTCACAGCATCACGGAATAGACGTCGACCGGTTCGCTGCGGCCGCGCAGCGGCAGCATGCCACGGCCTGCGGCCTTTTGCCCGGCAGCCTTCAGCACCGCACCCGAGACGAGCAGCTCGCCCGGCTGCGCCAGCTCGACCAGGCGGGCGGCGACGTTCACGGCATCGCCGATGATCGTGTAGTTCATGTAGTGGGGCGAGCCAATATTGCCCAGGATGGCGTCGCCCGCCGCAATGCCGAAGCCCACCCCGGTCGCCATGCCGCGGGCGGCCCAGCGCTCGAGCACGGGCCGGGCGCTCGCCGCCATGTCGTGCGCGGCGCGCCAGGCGAGCACGGCGGCGTCGGGCTGCGCGAAGGGCACGTTGAAGCCGACCAGCAGGTTGTCGCCCGCCATGTTGAAGATGGTGCCGTCGTGGCGGTAGGCGGCTTCGGTCAGGACCTCGAAGTACTCGTTGAGCAGCGCCACCACACCGTCGACCTGGGTGCGCTCGGTGAGCCGCGTGAAGCCGCGCAGGTCGGCGAACAGGACCACGACCGCGACGCGCTGCGGCGTGCGCTCGAAGGGCGATATGCCCGATTCGAGGTCGGCCATGATGCTGCCGACGAGCCGTGGCGACAGGTAGCGATCGAAGGTCTTGCGCAGCGTCTCCTTGCGGTTTTCCTCCAGCTCGCGGCGCGTCTCGTGCAGGCGGCGCAGCGTCTGCACGCGGGCAAGGAGCTCCTCGCGCTGCACCGGCTTGGAGAGGAAGTCGTCGGCGCCGGCGCGGATCCCGCGTACGCGGCTCGCGCGGTCCTCGAGCCCCGTGATCAGCACGATCGGAATCATGGCGGTGGCGGCGTCGCGCTTGAGTCGCTCGCACACGGCGAAGCCATCGATACCGGGCAGCATTACGTCGAGCAGGATGAGGTCCGGCGGCGTCGCAGCGGCGCGCGTGAGCGCCGCGTCGCCGTCGTCGGCGGTGTCGGCCTGCATGCCCTCGGCACGGATCATCAGGGCGAGCAGCCGCTGCATGTCCGGATCGTCGTCGACCACGAGCACCCTGAACTTTGGGGCGCTCACTCGGTCAGGGGCGGTCATTCGAACACAATCTGGACTTTGGCGAGGTACTCGGCGTATTCGCCGATGCGCGATTCGAGCGCCGCGCGATCGCCGCTGCGCGCATCCTCCTCGATGTGCTTGCCGAGCGTCGACACGTGCGAGAAACCGTAGGAGTTGCCGACGCCCTTCATGCGATGGCCGAGCTGGCGCAGCTGGTCGAAATCGGCGGCCGCGAGCGCCACGCGCAACGTGTCGAGCTCCTTCCTGCGGTTGCTCATGAACACCGGAATGAGGTCCTCGAGGTCCCGGGCCACCGTCACGGTGTAGTGCGACGCATCCATGCGGCGATTATAGGGGGACGCCCCCTCGCCTGCTTCCGACCGGCGCGCCGATTCAGGCCGGATCGGCGAGCGCGCTGCGCGCGCGCGGCAAATGCGGATGCAGCGTGAGCGCGGCGGCGAACGCGTAGCGCGCCTCGGTCTCGGCGCCCTCGCCGAGCAAGATCTCGCCGAAGTGCAGCATCGCCGCGAAGTGCCGCGGCTCGAGCTCGAGCGTGCGCCGGATGTCGTGCAGGCATTCGTCGTCGCGTCCGAGGAGGTAATAGAGCGTTGCGCGCTTGTGCCAGGCCTCGGCGTAGCGCGGCGCCGCGCGCAGGAGCGCGCTGAGCCGGGTCTCCGCGATGTCGTAGCGCCTGGCGGCGATGTCGCGCGTCGCCGCGTCGAGCACCGCGGCCGCGGCGCGATGCGGATGGTCCATCCACATGTCCCAGATGCGGTCCTCGGTCTCGGACGCTTCGATGGCGGCGCACGCGGCAAGGCGCCGGAAGAGCTGCGACAGCGCCGCGAGATCGCGCTCGGGGCGGCGCTCGCGCCGCGTGGCGATGAGGTCGAGGATGTTCGCTTCCGCCGCGTTCATTCGCCGCAGTAGCTTAATGGAAATCGCGCGAAGCCGTCGCCAGCGGCCCCAGAAGCGTGCTGTAGTCCACGAGGCGCCGGGCGACCAGGTGCACGACCTCGCCGTCGCGCTCGATGGTGCCTTGCACGCCGAGGAGCCGCGCGCCGAGGAGCTCGCGGCGCTGGCGCTCGACCAGGCTCGACCAGACGACGACATTGATCGTGCCGAATTCGTCTTCGAGCGTGACGAATACCACGCCGCTCGCGGTGTCGGGCCGTTGACGACAGGTCACCAGTCCAGCGGCAGCCGCGCGCGCGCCGTGGGGAAGCACGCGCATGTCGCCCGCATGTACCAGGCCACGGCGCTCGAGATGGCCGCGCACGAGCGCGAGCGGATGCCGCCCGAGCGTGAGCCCGAGGCTTGCATAATCGGCCACGATGTCGGCGCCTTCGCTCGGGGCCGGGAGCTCGGGCAGCGGCTCGGCGGCCGGGCGATCGAGCGGCGCGCGCCGCGCGGCGCCGGCTGCGGCCCAGTGTGCCAGGCGGCGATGCCCGGCGAGCGAGCGCAGCGCGCCCGCACCGGCGAGCGCGCGCAGATCCTTGCGGTTCAGCTCGAGCTGGTGCACGGACATATAAGGCTTGCCACTAGCAATGCGCCTGCCCGCGGCCTCGGCAAGCCCGCTCACCATGCGCAGGCCCAGGCGCAGCGCCCGGTCTTCGAGCGTGCAGTCCCAGTCGCTGGCATTCACGTCCGGCGGCCGGATCTCGACGCCGTGGCGGCGCGCGTCCTGCACGAGCTGCGCCGGCGCATAGAAGCCCATCGGCTGGCTGTTCAGGAGTGCGGCGCAGAAAGCGGCCGGATGATGGCATTTGAGCCATGACGAGACGTAGACAAGCAGCGCGAAGCTCGCGGCATGCGATTCCGGGAAGCCGTACTCGCCGAAGCCCAGGATCTGGCGGAAAAGGGCGTCGGCGAATTCGGCACTGTAGCCGTGCCGCTGCAGGCCCTGCTTCAGCTTGCCTTCGAAATGCTCCAGGCCGCCGCGCTTCTTCCACGCCGCCATCGAGCGGCGCAGGCGATCGGCTTCGCCCGGCGTGAAGCCAGCGGCGACCATCGCGAGCTGCATCACCTGCTCCTGGAAGATCGGCACGCCGAGCGTGCGTCCGAGCACCTCCTTCACCGCCTCGCTCGGATACTGGATCGGCTCCTCGCCGCGGCGGCGGCGAAGATAGGGATGCACCATGCCGCCCTGAATGGGCCCCGGGCGCACGATCGCCACCTCGATCACCAGGTCGTAGAAATTCACCGGCTTCAGGCGCGGCAGCATGCTCATCTGCGCGCGCGACTCGATCTGGAACACGCCGATCGTGTCGGCCTTCTGGATCATCGCGTACACCGCCGAGTCTTCCGGCGGCACCTCGGGCATCCTGATGCCGACGAAATCGAGCGCGCGGCGGATCACCGACAGCATGCCGAGGCCGAGCACATCGACCTTGAGCAGGCCGAGCGCCTCGAGGTCATCCTTGTCCCACTGGATGACCGTGCGCTCGGGCATGGCGGCGTTTTCGATCGGCACCAGCTCGGCGAGCGGCCCGCGCGAGATGACGAAGCCGCCCGGATGCTGCGACAGGTGGCGCGGGAAGCCGCGCAGCATCTGCGCGAACTGCATCCAGGTGTTGGTTGCCGGGATCGCGTGGTCCCAGAAGGCGAAGCTCTTCGCCATCACGTCCACTTCGTCGGCCGGCACGCCGAGCGCCTTGCCCACATCGCGCACCGCGCTCTTCGGGCGGTAGCAGATCACCGTGGCGGCGATCGCGGCGCGCTCACGGCCGTATTTTTCGTAGACGTACTGGATCACCTCCTCGCGCCGCTGGTGCTCGAAGTCGACGTCGATATCGGGCGGCTCGTTTCTCTCGCGCGAGACGAAGCGCTCGAACAGCATGCTCATGCGCGCGGGATCGACCTCCGTGATGCCGAGCGCATAGCAGACGACGGAATTGGCCGCCGAGCCGCGCCCCTGGCAGAGGATGCCGCGCGAGCGCGCGTAGCGCACGAGGTCCTCGACCGTGAGGAAGAACGGTTCGTAGCCGAGCTCGCCGATCATCGCCAGTTCGTGTTGCACCATTTCCTGCACCTTCGGCGGCACGCCCTTCACGAAACGCCGGGCGAGGCCTTCGGCGGTCAAGCGCGCAAGCCAGCTCGCCGGCGTTTCTCCGCTCGGCACGAGCTCGGTCGGATATTCGTAGCGCAGCTCATCCAGCGAAAAGCGGCAGCGCTCGGCGATCGCCACCGTCTCGGCGAGGAGCTCAGGCGGATAGAGCTGCGCCAGCCGCATGCGCAGGCGCAGGCTGCGCTCGGCGTTCGGCTGCAACGCCTGGCCGCATTGCGCCACCGTCTTGCCGAGGCGAATGGCAGTCAGGATGTCATGCAGGCGCTTTCGCGAGCGCACGTGCATATGTACATCGCCCGCGGCGACGAGCGGCAGCGCGTGCTTTCGCCCGAGCTCGCGCAGCTCGTTCAACTTCGTGCGGTCGTTCGGCCCGCAGTGCAGCTCCACCGCGAGCCAGGCGCGGCCGGCGAAGCGCTCCGCGAGCCAGGGCGCCGTTGCCAAATCATCACCGGGCACCCACAGCGCGAGCGCGCCGCTCGGTGCGAGCGCTTCGACATCGGTCCGCGTCAGCGCATACGCGCCCTTTTTGCTGCGCCGCCGGCCGGTCGTGATCAGCGCCGAGAGCGCGCCGTATGAGCGCCGGTCGGTGGCGAGCAGCACGAGCTTCGCGCCCTCGACCGTGATTTCGCTGCCGTGGATCAGCGGCAGGCCGCATTCCTTGGCGGCGAAATGCGCGCGGACCGCGCCCGCGAGCGAGCATTCGTCAGTGAGCGCGAGCGCCGTATAGCCGAGCGCATGTGCGCGCGCGATGAGCTCCTCGGGGTGCGAGGCGCCGCGCAGGAAGCTGAAATTCGAGAGCGTGTGCAGCTCGGCGTAATCAGGCAAATAGGCCATGCACGTACCAGGCGCCTTCCTCGCGATAGACCCACGCGACGACCTCGCCAAGCTCGGCGATGAAGTAATCGCGCCGCGCCTCGTCGCCGTCCCACCAGCCGCAGGCGATGCGCTCGGGCCCGGCAAGGAGCCCAAGCTCCGTCTGCGATACAGGTTGCGGCCGTTCGAGCAGCCACGCCGGGCGCGGCCCCGGCTGCACGAACTCGTGCGGATCCCATTCGCCCGGCGCGACGCGTCGCCAGGCGTATTCCGGGCGGTGATCCGGGAACGGTGTCACGCCATACACGGCGTCGCGGCCAAGGCGCGCCTGCAGCCGCTCGACGAGCTTGGCCCACTCCTCGGCTTCCGAGGCCCGGTCGCCGAAGAGGCCGCGGCTCGCCGCGCCGAGCGGCGTGAACTCGCATGCCTCAAGAGCGATCGCTTCAACCGGCGCGCTCAGCGCCAGGGTTGCCAGCTTTTCGCGCAGGAGATGCGCGAACCGCTCGAGGTCTCGCGCGGCCGAGGCGAGCTCGATGGTCGCGGTGCTCTGCGAGCGGTCGCGGTGCACGAGGTTCAGCGTGAACGCGCGCACGCCCGCCTGGCGGGCGGCGAGCAGGCCCGCGAGCTGCGCGAGCAGTCGTCGTGCGGCAAAGAGCAGCGCCGGGGCCTCGTGCACCTCCGCCGGCAGCTCGAGTCCGGCGCTGAAGCGCGCGGGCGGCACGAAGAATTCGCGCGGCTCGGGCAGGCGGCCGAGCGCCTGGTCCAGCTCATCGAGCAGGCGCTGCCCGCAGCGCACGGCCAGGCCTTCGCGCGGCAGCGCGGCAAGCTCGCCGACGGTGCCGATGCCGATAGCGGCGAAAAAAGCTTCCTCGGCGCCGATCACGGCGAGCGGCACATCCTCGATCGGCACGCCGCCAGCGCGGGCGCGCCAGAGCGCGGCGCGCGCCGTCGGCGCCTCGGCCAGCATCGCCGGCAGGCCGAGCTCGCCGAGCGCGCGCTTGAGCGAGGCGAGCAAGGTCTCGCGGCCGCCGAAATAGCGCAGGCTGCCTTGCACTTCGAGCAGCAGCGCTTGCGGCGGCTCGGGCGAGACCCTAGGCGTGAATTGGCAGGCCCAGGCGGCGAGCGTCAGAAGCGCTTCCGTCGCCAGCCCGGGAAAGTGCAGTGCGACCCACAACATGGAACGGTCTTTCGAGCGGTATATGAAGCGGCGCGGCGAGCGGCGCGCCGCGGCGCTTGACGATATGCACGGCAAGGTCGGAACCTGCCGCCGTCAGCGTCAGGCGCAGGCACGCGGGCGATGATTCACAAGCGGCGGCGAGCGGCCGAAACAGCCAGGCGACGGCGCGGCTGGCTTGCGCCGCGACGCTCAGGCGCTGCAGCTCCGCATAGCGCACCTTGGGTAACCAGGCGGCGAGCGCATGGCAGCTTCCCGCGCGCAAGGCCTGCTCGCTCGCCCATAGCGCTTCGCGCCGGCTCGCCGGTCGCACGACGAGCAGGTTCACCAAATCGAGGCCCGCCGCGGCCAGCGCGGGTGCGTAAGGTATGTGCGGCGGGCCCACCCAGATGACGCGCTTACCCGCGCCCGTGAGTCGGGCAAGCGCCGGCAAAACGAGCGCGAGCTCGCCGATGCCTTCCGCGTCAGCGAGGAGCTCGCTCAGTCCCGCACGTGGCCAGCCGCCACCGGGGAGTTCCTCATCGAGGCAGGCAAAGCCGCTCGCCACGGCATCCAGATTGGCGCCGAGCGATCCGCCGCGCCACAGGACGTTGCGTTGCAGCAGCTGCTCGAGGGCGCCCATACTGTATTTTCATACAGTATAGGGGCGCTGGCAAGACTAGCGACCGGTTTTTAGCCGGCGCAGCTGCGCCTGGTAGGCGGCCATGAATTCCCCGCCGAACACCTTATTGAAGTCTTCCTGCGAATCCTGCGAGAGCTTGTGCTGCTCGGCGACGAAATGCTCCCAATCAGCGCAAGCTCGTGCGCGCGCAGATCGTCGCAGGCATCGCCGATGGCGCGGATCGGGTCTAGAAAACCATCCGTGCGGTCGGTCGGGTCGAGCAGGAACTGCATCGCCTCGTGTGGATCGGCCATGAGCTTAAGCGGATTGTTGTCGCGCGCGGCCACCATGGTGCGCTCCTCGGCCTCGAATTCTTTGCGCATCTCGCCGCGCGCGATCAGCAGCATCATCAGACCCTCGACCGCCGCGCGCAGCACAGTACCGCAGTCGCGCAGCAGCCGCTCCGACTGCGCGGCCGAGAGTTCCTGGTGCGGCATGCCGGCGCCTTCCAGGAAGGCGCGTAGCGCCTCGTTCATCGATGCGAGCGGCGAAATCGGCGCGACCCTCGGCGCGGACGCCGCCGCGGGCTTCGCGGCCGGGCCCATGTAGGTCGGCTCGGCGCCGCCGACGTAGGTCGGCTCCTCGAAGATACCCGGCTCAGGCGCGGGAATGATCTGCGGCGGCGCGCCGTCGTCCTCGGCCAGCATCCTGATGAGCGACCTGCGCTCCGGCAGACTGACCGGCTCGGGCCGCGGCTCAGGGAAGAGCACCTGCACCTCGAACTCGCCCATCTCGAAGCTGTCGCCGGACTTGAGCGTGAGGCGCGTTCCCGGGCCGTAGCGCTGACCCTTCACCAGCACGGGATTCACCTTGGAGAGCACCGACATCCAGAACGTGCCCTCCTGCTCCTCGAGCTCGACGTGCACGCGTGAGATGTGCTTGTGCGGGTCCTCGAGCGCGAGCGAGCAGCCGGCATCGCGGCCGATGGTCACCGGCAGCGTCTCGAATTCGCGCGTCTGAAAGATCGTGGGCCTTCCGGCCTGCTTGGTGAATATCTTGACCGTGACCGGCATGGCTCAGTCCCCGGCCGGGCCGCCGCGCGTATCGCGGCGGCTCCAGCCGTGTTCGATCCAGCGTCCATCCATCATGGCGCAGTATTGCTCGCCCACGGGGAGTGCTTCGCATAATAGGAGGCAGCGCCCGAAGAGCTCCGACTCCTCCGCCAGCCAGGCACCGGCCGGTTCGCCAAGACGTGCGGCGAGCGCGCCTGATCCTCGGTCGTCGCGACTGCCCAGCGGCACCCACAGCATTTGCGGTTTCGCACCCCGCATCGGCACCGTGTCATCGCGCGCCTCGGGATAGCGCAGCCAGTGCGAAAGGAACGGCTTGCCCGCGATCGCAGCGTCGATGCTGTTGGAATCGGCGCGAGGCCCGATCGCCGAAAGTGCGATCGCTTCGATGTCCTGAAACCACGGGCGGGCCGCCAACAGCGTCGCCACGAGGTCCAGGCTCGCAGAAGGCAGCGCGCTCGCCACTGCGAGCGGGAAATAGCGTCCGACCGCATCGGCGCTCGGCACCATGATGCCAGCCCATGCGTTGGTGTTGAGCATGGCCGGCGAAAGCACGAAGCGCCATACGGGCATCGAGAGAAACGCGTCGCGCCAGCGCCCCGCCATGCGCTCACGGCTGCCGGCGATGGCGCCCTGCAGCCAGCGGTCCCACGCCTGACTGAAGGACGGCGGCACGCGGCGCGCGATGAAGTCGCCCGCGGCCGGCATCTTTCCGTACCAGCCCGCGGAGAAGCTTCCCGTCGGCGAAGCGCCCGCGATCATGCGCGCGTCACGCCGGCGCGGCGCCGCGCCTGCTCGATCAGCGCGTTGTCGCGAGGGCGCGGCAGCGCGAGCGGCCGTTCGGTGAGCGCCTCAAGCAGGTGCGTCTGCAGCTCGGCGCGCGCGGCTTCGGGAAGCGCCCACACGGCGAGCGCCCCTTTAGCCACCGTCGCCGCGTTGCGCTTTGCATCGTCATGCAGGCTGATGTACGCCTCGAGCACCGCGGTGTCCGGCCTCGCACGCAGGGCATTCTCGAATGCATAGGCGAGATCGGCGATCAGCGCTTCGCGCAGCGCGTTGCGATAGGCTCGGCTTGCCTGCGCGGCGAGCTTGCCGCCGGTGTACAGGCCGGCGTGCTGGAAGAGCGACTGGCTCGTAGCGCTTGCCTCGCGAAGCTCGCGAAGCCGGGTAAGCGCGGCCACGAGCTTCGCTTCATCGGCCGGGCGCAGCGTGCCGAGCGCGTGCAGCTCGCGCGCCGTTCGCGCGACCTGCGAGTCGACGCTCGACACGAGCGCGGCGTTGGTGAAATAGCTCGCTGTCCACACCATCCCAAGAGCTACAGCGAGCGTCGCCAAAGATGCATAGGCAGCGATGCGAGCACGGCGTTGCCGACCCTCGAGCGCACGATCGAAACCGGCGAGGCCCGATTCGCCGAACACGAGCTCGTGCAGCAGCCGCTTCAGGAAATAGCTCCTGCCGGAACCGCCGGCGGGCGGTTGAACCTTGCGCTCGAGGTTGAAGCTGCGCGCCAGCGTGCCGAGCACCCGGTCAATCGGGCTTCCTTCCTGCGTGCCGCTCGTGAAATAGACGCCACGAAGCATTGGCGCCTCAGCGGGTGTAGGGGCGCCGAACGCCGCCTGGAGGAACCGGACGATGAGCGGACCGCTCAGGCGAAACTGCTGCGGAAAGCGGTAAATCCCCGCACGTCTTTGCAGGTCGCGCGTGTCCTGCAGACGCGCTGGCAGAATCGCGTAGAGGCGGCGCTCGAGGCGGGCGAACTCCTCGTTGAAGCGCTCGGCGGCGCCGCCCGTCTGCTCGCCCAAGCGGATGCCGAGTCGCGCGTGCAGCTCGCTCACGCGCTCACGCACGTGACGGGCGTAGCGGCCGAGCTCCTCGTCGTTCCAATGCACGAGATCGGCAATGCTTAGCGTGACGATCACCCCGTTCAGCGGCTGGCGCCCACGATGGCGCTTCAGGAGGCCGAGGAAGCCGAGCCAGGCGGCTGCGTCCGCCTGCTTGTCGCTTTCCTGCGTGGTATAGCGGCCCGCCGTATCGAGAAGCACCGCCTGCTCCGTGAACCACCAATCGCAGTTACGCGTGCCGCCGACGCCTTGCAGCGCCTGCTCGCCGGCGCGTGGGTCGCCCAGCGGGAAGCGCAGTCCGGCATTGAGCAGCGCGGTCGTTTTGCCCGAGCCTGGGGCGCCGATGAACATGTACCAGGGAAGCTCGGCCACCGTGCGACGCTCGCCGGCGGGCGTGCGAAAGCGCGCCTTGCGCAGCACCGCGACCGCGTCCTCGAAGCGCTTGCGCAGTACTTGGAGCTCGCCTGCGGCGCGTTCGGCGGAATCGGCCGCGAGCGAGCCCGAGGCGATACCCGTCAGGAGTTGGTCGTTTTCCCGGGCTGCGCGTCGCACACGCCACGCTTCCCAGCCGATAAAGCCAATGGCCGCGATGACCATTAGCGTGCAGCGCTCCCCCGGGCCCTCGAGCAGTGGAACCAGGTCGCCGACAAACCAGATGGTCGCGGCAAGCGCCGCCCAGGCGGCGGCACCCACCCACCAGCGCGCTTTCATGATCCGTTCCTCAGCAGGATGGCGACGCGCCGGTTTTTCGCGCGGTTCTCGGCCGTGTCGTTCGGCACCAGCGGCTCCGAATCGGCAAGCCCTTCGGCGCGTAGCCGTCCCGGGTCGACGACTTGCGGCGCCATGATGGCAAGCACGGAGCGCGCGCGCTCCGTCGACAACTCCCAGTTGGACGGAAAGCGCGCCGTGCGGATCGGCTGGTCGTCGGTATGTCCGCTCACGACGACTGCGCCCGGCATCGCCGAGAGCGCCGTCGCGACGCGCTGAAGCACGGCAACGACGTTGGCCTCTGGACGCGCGCTGCCGGAGGCAAAAATACGGTCGCTTTTCAGAACGATCATGGCGCCCGCGGGGACGTCACTGACCTCGACGTCCGGACCGATGCTCTTGGCGAGCTCTGCGCTGAGGGCCGTTGCGCCGGAGCCCGGTGTCACCGGCAGGTCGAGCGGCGGTAACTTCAGGCGTGCCAGCTCGCGCGCCACCGGATCCGAGCGCACGCCGAGGAGCACGCTGTAGGTGAAATAGAGCGCCGCAAGAAAGAGGGCACAGGCGCAGGCCGCGCTCCAGACGGCGAGGGGACCTGTTATGCGGCGCGCACGCACCTCCGCGCCGCGCCAGCGCGGCGATAGCTCGCTCGCCTGCCCGCCGCGATTGCGGTCGATGAGGTCGAAGACCCGCGTGCGGATCTGCGCGAGCGCCTGGCGGCCGCCCTCGCCGCTGCGGTAGCGACCCTCGAAGCCCAGGGCGAGACAGGCGTAGAAGAATTCCAGGAGTTCGGTCTGGCCGTGCGGATGCGCCAGCAGCTGATCGAGCATGCTGAAGAAGCGTTCGCCGCCGCTCGTCCCGCCGTCCATCTCGGCGACCAGCGGCGCCCAATGGCGACCCCAGGGCGTCGCGGCCGCCGAGTCGTCGAGGAGCGCGCAAAGCGCAAACTGGGCTTGGCCCACCTTGTCAGGGGCAATGCCCGCGGCGCGCGCGCTTCGCTCGAAGGCGTCGACCTGCTCACGCAGCCGGGCGCGCAGGCCGGCCGGATCCGGATGCCGAAGCGCGTGCCGGATCTGCGGCACGGCGGCGAGAATGGGGTTTGCTGCTTCCACCAGGGGATTCAAGCCGCCTAGGGCCGCGAGGTCGGCGGCAGCGGCGTGGCGCTCGGTTGCCGGCGCGAAAGCGCTCCGCTTGCGCCCCGGCGTGGGCAGAACTATGGTGATTTCGGCGTCATCCGCCGGTCGAGCGCGCTCGTTCATCTCCCTTTCCCCGGTTGTTAGCGCCCTGCGAACGAATTCTAGCGGCGTGCCGGAGCGGGAACTTCGCAGGTTCCAAGCGCGCGGGCAAACCCGTACCACTTCAGCGATTCGGCATAGTCGCGCGAGACGCCGATCAAGCCCTTGTCGTAGATGTCACCAAGGCGTTTGGCGGACTCGCAGCTACCGCCGCGCGCGGCGGCGATGTAGGCCTTGACCGCGTCCTTGCCCTTGCCTTCGCCCTCGAGGCTTTGCGCCACATGGAACGAGCCCGCGCCGCCGGCACCCGAGGGCTGCGCCGTGGAGAGCTTGGCCCTTTCAATGCGCGCGCGTTCGGCCTCGAGCGCCACCTTCTCCTGAGCGAGCCTGTCGGCGGCCGCCCGGGCTTCCGCCGCGGCCTTCTCGGCCGCGGCCCTTTCCACGGCGAGCCTGTCGGTCACAGCCTTCTCGGCAGCCAGCTTGTCGGCGACCACTTTTTCCGGGGCGGAGCGCTCGGTGGCCTGTTTTCTCGTATCGCTATTGGTCCTGGCGTCGGCGGCGAGCTTTTCCTGCTCCTTCGTGCGCGTGGCGTCAGCCTTGAGTTTCGCCTCAGCCTCGGCGGCCCTGCGCGCCTCGGCCAGCTCCTTCTCCTTGTTCTTGTCCCCCGCCTTGCGTGCCTCGTCCTCGGCCCTGCGCGCTTTTTCGAGCGCGACGCGCGCCTCCCCCTCCTTCTTCTTGGCCTGTTCGAGCTCGTCGGCCTTCTTCTTCGCCTGCTCGAGCTGCTCCTGCACGGCCTTGAGTTTCGCCGCCGCCTGCGGATCTTCCTTCGGCAACACGAAGATCACGACACCGGCAATGGCGAGCACCACGACGCCGACGATCGCCGCGTACTTGATCGACTGGCGCTTGCCGCCGGGAGCCGCCTCGGCGGCCGCGACGCGTTTTTTCAGGTCGGCTTCGCGGCGCGCAAAATCCTCGCGCGCCTTCTTCTCCGCTTCGTCGCGCGCCTTCGCGTCGGCCTCCGCCTTGGCCTTGGCTTCGGCGTCGCGCCTGGCGAGCTCCTCTGCGGCTTCCTTGCGAGTCCGCTCCTCGGCTTCGATGCGCGCCTGCTCTGCCGCCTGACGCTTCGCCTCCGCCTCGGCTTCGCGCTTTCGATACTCCTCTTCCTTGCGCGCCATCTCTGCCTCGAGACGCGCCTTCTCCGCCTCGAGCTTCGCCTTGACTTCGGCCTCGCGCCGCGCCGCCTCTTCCGCTTCTTTCTTCTCCTGTTCCTTCGCCTTGGCGGTCGATTCATCGTCGAGCGGCACGCCCCGCAACTTGGCGATCTTGCGCTTGGCCAGCTTGGCGTAGATGCCGTTCGGGAACTGCTGCACGTACAGCTCGAAGTCGTCCGGGTCGTTGCCGTCCTTGATTGCGCGCCAGAACTCGAGCTCGATCTCCTGGCTGCTGCCTTGGGTGTTGGTGTTCGAGGTGCGCGCGGAATCTTGCGCCGGCACCTTGGCCACGATCGGCGCAGGGCGCGAGGCACCGAAGTCCATGCCAAGGCCGCCGACCACCGTGCGGTCGGAGTCGTCCTCGAAGGGCTTTCCTTCCAGCGCGCGCCGCAGCCCGACGGCGAGATCGCGCGCCGACTGGAACCGCTGGTCCGGATTCTTGGCGAGCGCCTTGTTCACCACCGCGTCGAAAAGAGGCGTGATGGCGTTATTCAGCGAAGACGGAAGCGGCGGTTCTTCCTGGATGATCTTCTTGGCGATGGTCCAGGCGCCCGAGCCGGTGAACGGCTTCTCGCCTGTCAGGAACTGGTACAGGATGATGCCGGCCGAGAACACATCGGTGCGCTTGTCGAGGTTGCCGCCAGTGATCTGCTCGGGCGACATGTAGGCCGGGGTGCCGACCATCGTGCCCGCCTGCGTGCGCTCGACCGAGGTCTTGTCCGAATCCTGGACCCGTGCCACGCCGAAGTCCGTCAGCTTGGTGCGCGCCTGCACGTCGATCATCACGTTGGCCGGCTTGATGTCGCGGTGAATGATGCCGGCGCTGTGCGCAAAGTCGAGCGCGTCACAGAGCTCGCACATGATGCGCACCGCTTCCTTCAGATCGAAGCGCTCGTTCGCGTCGAAGAAGTTCTTGAGTTCCTTGCCCTTGATGAACTCCATTACGAGGTAGGCGATGTCGCTTTCCTCGCCGAAGTCGTAGACCTGGACGATATTGGGGTGGTTGAGCCGTGCGACGGCCTGCGCCTCGCGCACGAAGCGCATCGAATAGTCGCGCGCCGTCTCCTCGTCGAGGTGGCTCTTGAGAATCGTCTTGATGGCGACTCGCCGGCCGAGGCGCGGGTCGACCCCCTCGTAGACGACTCCCATCGCGCCCTTGCCGAGCGTTCGCTCGATGTTGTAGCGGCCGAGCGTTTTCAGTTCAGGCGCCGCAGCGGCCATGGCCGAAGACGGTGTATCCCCTTGTTGTAGTGGCTTAATTATCTTTGCCGCGGCGCAGGGCGACAAGGCAGTACGTCGCTACGAGGGAACCGGCTGTCGTCGCGGTCTCGTTCAGTCCATCGGCGCGTTCTCATAGCGCGGCCCGCGGCAGCGAACATCTCCCAGAGCGGAACTGCCCATCGCGCAGCGCCTTTCAGCCGGCGTGTCTTGTAAACAACTGTCACCGGACGCTCGGAGTTTGGCGCGACAGCGAGCTTTCTTGACGCGATTCACCGCTGCTGCGCCGCGGAATCGCTTCGTAAGGGGCAGGCGCGTTGCCTACCGTGTCATTCGCAGAAAAACTCCACCACATCGGTCGCGGTCGCACGCGACTGGCCGAAGGCGATCCAGCCGTGACCGCGCAGGGTGAACTCCTCGCGACGAAGGACGATCTCCTTGTCGCCTTCGATGGTGATGAAGGTGCCGTTGGCGCTGTGGTCGGTGAGAATGAACTTGTCCAGGCGCCGCTCGATCTTGCCGTGCGCGCGCGACGCCATGCGCTCCTTGATGACGAGATCGGCCGCCGCGTCGCGTCCGAGCGCCAGCCCTGGCCGCTCCGATGAAAGCACCAGCTCGTTGCCGCCGACGAGCAGCCGAAGCCTCGTGTTCTTCGGCTTGTAGACCGACCTTTGCGAAGCGAGTGTGGTCATGTCATCGCTTTGCTGCCAGATCAGCTCGTAGACCTGGATTTCCTGGGCCTTGCCCTTCACCTGGATTGTGGTGATAGCGCGTGTCGCCGACTTCAGCATCGGCGACATCAACATCACCGTGTCACGTGAGGTAATGATTTGTCCCTTGGTCGCGACGCCCGCCAGCCGCGCCGCGAGGTTTACTGCATCGCCGAACACGTCGCCGTCCCTCTCGACGACAGGTCCGTGATTGAAGCCGATGCGGATGCCGATCTGCGTACCGCCGACCGGCGGCAGCTCGGAGATGGCGCTCTGCATTTCGATCGCCGCGTCCGCGGCCGCGTCGACGGTCGGAAACGCGCTCATCACCTCGTCGCCGATCGTCTTAATGACGCGGCCCCTGGCGGTGAGCGTCCTTTCGCGCATGAGATTGACGCACTTCTCGATAGCCGCGTGAGCGACGGCGTCACCCGCGGTCTCGTAGAGCTTGGTGCTGCCGCTGACGTCGGCGAACAGCACCGAGACTTCGCTGACCTGCTCCGCCATTAGCCTGCGGCCTCCCTTGGCGAAGGATTGTACCCGTGGAGAAAAAAACCGGGGCGCACTCGGCGCCCCGGGAACCTCCCCTCCACCTCCCAAAACTTCAGCTGCCCTTACAAGCCTGTCCTTCCCGGCTCTCGTCGAAGCAGTCGGGCGTCGAGATGCCGGTCTCGTCGATGCGATGGTCCATCGGCGGCGTCGTGCCGACGTCGCCGGCGAAGCCGTAGTCGATTTGCTTCGCCACCGAGTCGGTGGCCTGTGCGTCCTTGAGGGCCTGCGCCGCGATCTGGCTCACGCTCGCGTTGATCGATCCGATGATCGCGATCACCGTGTTGCAGGCTGGTCCGCCAATACAGGCGCTGTTGTAGGTGACGTTCGTTTGCGGATTGTTTGTTTCAAGGTGGGGAACCGCATCCGGCGGACCGTTGAATGTCCAGTGCGGTGCGGTTCCTATCAGCGCCAACGTGCCCGGCACGTTTATTCCGAGTGCAGTGATCTCGGAAGCGCTGGTCAGCGTCGTCGACGACGTCAGGTTGCCCGAGGACAGCGTACCGGTTACATTCCTATTCTGTACGAAGAGCAAGAACGAGCCACCGGTAGCGTCGGTGATGTTCTCGAACGACGCCCACCCAAGTCCGCCACTGCTGCCCGAGTTTTGCCCCGTCAGGTTGTAGGTCGCGCCCGCCCCGGTAATCGCGTCATCGTTCGAACTGCCGGTCACGAACGTAATGCCGCTGCGGGTCCCGCCCACGCCGAAGGTCAAACCCGCGGCACCGGAGAGATTTACCGTGACGCTCGTGCCGTATCCCGCGTAGCTCAGCGTACCGTTCGTACCGCCGTTTAGATTGCCGGTAATCGAGCCATCGGCGGTGCCATGCATGTTGAACGTGCCTGTACCTAGATCGGTCAAGTTGCCCATGCCTGCGAAAGTTCCCGACAAATTGGTCACCGTACCGGTGTTGCTGCCGTTCAGCGTCCAGGTAGCCGTGGTGGCGCGCAGCGTGCCGGTGCCGAGATCCGTCAAGTTCTCGAACGAGGTCCACGCGACCGTGCCGTTATTGCCGGCGTTCGCGCCGGTGATCGTGTAGGTCTGACTCATGCCGGTGATGGCATCGTTGCCCGTGCTACCTGCAACGTTGGCGATGCCATTCCATGACGCCATGCCGGTGCTCGCACCGCCGTTGAGGTTGAACGTCACGGACCCGGCGTGGCTCGCGTAATTGATGCTGCCGCTCGCCGCGGAAATGGTTCCCGAAAGCGAGCCGCCCGTCCCCATGTTGAAAGCGCCGGCGCCGGTATCGGTCAGGTTTTCGATGGCCGACCACGTCAGTCCGCCACTCGAGCCGGCATTGGCGGTCGCATTGTTCAACGTCCATGTCTTGCCGCCGCTCTGCCTGAGCGTGTCGCTTCCGGCGCCTCCGGCAAGCGTGGCGGTGATGGATGGAGCACCGCTCAAGTCGAAGGTGTCGGCTCCGGCGCCGCCGGTAACGGTCGTCGTTCCGCTAATGGTCGCCGTCGGTGTAAAGGTGCCAGCCACCTGCTGGCCAAAGCTCACGTTGATCGCGGTCGATCCCGAGACGGGGGCATTTAGCGAGACATTTCTCCCCGCGGCCAGCGTCACCGTCGTTCCACTCAGGCCCGCCCCGGACCCAAGGACGATGTCGCCTGTCGCATTGTTCGCCGTCAGAGTCAGCGTGCCGCTCCCCGCGATACTGAAAGCGTTGAGCCCGCCGCTTGCCTGCGTGATGTTCACGGCGGCGCCCGAATTGATCGTGCCGCCGGTTTGATTGAAGTTGTTCGTAACGCTAAACGTTGTTCCGGTAGCAACCGTACCTGCGGTCTGTGCATAGCCCTGAACGTTCAGCGCGTTCAAGACCTGCAGTTGATTGCTGCTTGAGAAGGTGAGCTTCGAGCCGGCAATGCCGCCCGTTAGCGAGTCCAGGTTGGTGACGCCGGCGTTAGTGCCGACGCTGTTGTCGAAGGTCACGGCGAAGCCATTCAGATTCACGTTTGCGACGTTAGCCTTGTCCGGAATCGCTCCGCCCTGCCATGTGGAAGCGGATGACCACAGTCCATTGCTGATCGCCGACACCGATGCCAATCGGGTGATCTGCCCGATGTTGCCCGTAGCCGCGACACCAGTGACTGCCGACAAATCGTAATTACTTAGCAGCGTGCCCGATGCCGCCGAGTAATCACCTGCCGTCAGGACGGCCGAGCTGACAGGAGCAGCCGGCCCCTGGACGTCCTTTCCGTTGCCGTAGCTACCAACCGTCTTTGTGACCGTGGCGCCTTCGCCGGCGACGAAACCGTTTATCGTGTAGTTGGAGGCGGTGAGCGTGGCGCTCGCATTGCCGTCGTACGTTTTCGAAATGGTCCCGGTCAACGAGACCGCGGTAAGCGCCTTTGGCGTGATCGTGCCGGCAGCGGTGTTGGTCGTCACCGCGTAGTTGTTCCCTCGCGTGCCGTCGTTGACGGTGTAGCCAGTGACCTGGAGCGTGCTGCCGTTGGTGCCGAGGACGTTCTTGCTCGCATAGGCTTGCGCCTGGCCGCTCACCGTGTCGGCACCCTGCAGGCCGCCTACGCTGGGCAGACTCGTCGAGCTGGTGGTTGCGTCGTAGACCTTCGTGTCGCTCACCGCGTTGATGGTCAGGGACGCAGGCGTGATCGTGCCTGCCGCCGTGCTCGTGCTGATCGTGTAGTTGTTGCCGGAGTTGCCATCGTTCACGGTATAGCTAGCAACCTGCAGCGTGCTGCCGCTCGCGCCGAGCACGTTCTTGCTCGCATATGCCTGGGTCGCGCCACTCAGTGCGTCGCCACCAAGGAGGCCCGATACCGTCGGTGCGCCACCCGAGCTGGTCGTAGCGTCGTACACCTTCGTGTCCGTGACCGCATTGATCGTCAACGACGCGGGCGCAATGGTCCCGACGGTGGTGCTGAGCGTGACGGTATAGTTATTCCCAGAGTTTCCATCGTTGACGGTGTAGCCAGTGACCTGGAGCGTGCTGCCGTTCGTGCCGAGCACGTTCTTGCTCGCATACGCCTGCGCCCGGCCGCTTACCGTGTCGGCGCCCTGCAGGCCGCCTACTGTGGGGACACCCGTCGAGCTGGTGGTCGCGTCGTAGACCTTCGTGTCGGTAACCGCGTTGATGGTCAGCGACGCAGGCGTGATCGTCCCCGCCGCCGTGCTCGCGCTGACCGTGTAGTTGTTGCCGGAGTTACCGTCGTTCACGGTATAGGCAGTGACCTGGAGCGTGCTGCCATTGGGGCCAAGCACGTTCTTGCTGGCATAGGCCTGCACCCGGCCGCTGACCGAGTCCGCGCCCTGCAGACCGCTCACCGTCGGCATCGCCGACGAGGTCGTCGTGGCGTCGTAAGCCTTGCTCTCGGTGACCGCGTTGAGCGTCAGCAACGCGGGCGTAATGGTGCCTGCGGCGCTATTGGTGGTGACCGTATAGTTGTTGCCCGAGTTGCCGTCGTTGACCGTATAGGCGGTGACCTGCAGGGTGCTGCCGCTCGTGCCGAGCACGTTCTTGCTCGCATATGCCTGGGTCGCGCCGCTCACCGCGTCTCCGCCTAGGAGGCCCGATACGGTCGGTGCACCGCCCGAGCTGATCGTGGCGTCGTACACCTTCGTACCCGTGACCGCATTGATGCTGAGCAGAGCGGGTGTTACATCGGCCGCCGTTGTTCCCGCGGATGCGAATAACTCGAACGCAGCACCGCCCGTCGCAAGGCTTTGGCTGTTGTAAGTAACCGTTTTTCCGGTACCGACATTCTTAGTATCGAAGGTCCCTGTGCCCAGAGTAAGCAAGGCTCCGTTGGCAACCGCATTACCGAAAAGCGATAGGTTGGCGACATCCGTGGCGTCATAGACCTTGTTGTCGGCTGTGACGAACACCCACATCTTGGGGTCCAGCGCGCTCGCCGCCGTGGCGTTGAAAACGGTAGGACTGCTGTAATCGTTCGCGATAGGGTTGTAGCGAATGGTGATGTTGTCCGCCGAAACGGCGGCATTGGTGACCACCGTGCCGGAATGGGTGCCATCGTTGTCGGCAATCAGCACGACATTGGCGCCCGCACCGGTGCCAGTGATCGTTTGATTTACGATCACATCGTTTCCGGCGTAACGACCGTATCGGTTCCGCCTCCCAACGCAGTATTGATGGCGGTCGCGTCGGTGATATCGACATCGGTCGGGTCCAGCAGCCATTTGCCGCGTGCACCATGGGCCGCGGATGCGTTCACGTAGGCACCGTGTCCTATGGTCAAGTGCCTACCGGACGTCTCGATGAAGCCGCCGTTTCCGGATAGAGCGCCACCACGTGCCGTGATGGTTCCCGCAAAAAGCGTGTCGCCGTTGGACCAGACCACCACTCTCCCGCCATTACCGGAGTTCACCGCGTCGGCGTTGATGCGCGCGCCGGATGCAACGCTCGTGACGGAAGCGTTCTGTTCCGGCCCGCTGCCGTGGAAATTGCCGCCGAGGAGGACCGTTCCGCCCCCCGAATCCCCCGACGCATCGATCTGTGTGCCGGGCAGAAGGGCGACTCTGTCGCCAAGAATCTTTACCGTGCCGCCCGTTGTACCGCTGTCGACCCCGGACACACTAATGGTCCCCGTATTGGCCACCAGACCTGTCGAGCCGCCGTCGAGAACGATCTCACCATTGCGCGCGACCAGGGAATTGGCACGAATAACGCCAGAGTTGTTGACGACCGTATCGAGCAACGCGTTGGCGCTTCGCGCCGTGAGAAATACGTTGCCGCCGTCCGCTTCGATGCGCCCGGAGTTTATGGCCGAGGCGTTGAGCGCCGACTGGTCGACACTTACCTTGATGAGTCCATTGCCGACCATATCGAGCGACACGCGATCGCCCGCGGCGAGTGCCACCGTGCCGGCGCGCGCGACGATGATGCCGTCGTTGCGCACCTGCGGGCCGGCGAGCGCCGTATAGCCGTTCGCCGTGACGATATTGCCCTGGTTGATGACCGAACCGGCGCCGCCGGCGTTATAGAAGTTGTAGCGCCCAGCGAGGAAATCCTTGTCCGCGATTGAAAGCGTCGTGGCGAAAAGCCCGCCTACGTCGACAGACGCGCCGGGTGCAAACAGAACGCCGTTGGGGTTGCTGAGAAAGACCTGTCCGTTCGCGGTCAGGCGACCGAATATTTCGGAGCCTTTGTTGCCGAGCACGTGGTTCAACGCGATGGCGGACGAGCTTGGCTGGATGAAATTCACCCAGGCGTTCGAGCCGATGGAAAAGGTCTGCCAATTGAGAATGGCGGAATTCGAGCTTTGCGTGATCTCCATGTTGGAGCCCGAGCGCGAGATGCTCGCGCTGCCGGCCACGACTGTGCCGCCTGTCGGCAGCGTGTTCGCCGTAACGTCCGCGCTCGCCGGATTTGCATAGCACCATGGGAGCAGCGCCGCGCTGACCGCAGCCCAGACAAGCCGCGGTTTCGCCGGCAATGCACGCCGTGTTGTTGCCATGGTCCCCTCCCTTTGCTGCCAATGCCGACGGTCGCCCGCCGGCGCGCAAGCTCAATTCATTTCAGATGCACCCATTTCAAAACCATTTCACCGCTTGAACCCATACGTGCGGCGTGCGCTTCGCAGGATCTGACTCCACCTCGCCATGCGTTCTCCAGGCCATGTTGGCCCGAACGATGAAGTTGCCGTCCTGTCCCGCAGAGACGCCAATGCCGGCACCACCCAAGGAACGATTGTTTTCCGTGTCGGCCGGGATCGGTGTCTCGTTGATACGCGCCCAGCCGTGGTCGTAGAACGCGAGCACGGTGAAATCGCCACCGAATATCTTGAAGCCAGGCACGATATAGCGGCCTTCGGCCGTGGCGATCATGCCGATATCCCCAGTTGCCTCGCCAACGGGAAACGCGCGCACTCCGTTGGGGCCGCCCAGCGAGAACTTTTCTGCGGAAGCCAGGTTCTTGGTCGCTTTCTGGCCGGAGAACGAAACGAGCACATTGGCGCGATCCGTTAGGCGCTGCAGCCGGCGAGCATCGACGTTGTACTTCGTGAAGTGACCGTAGGTGTGATGCCCCGTTGTCTGGTCCGCCTGCAGCACGGAGGGCGGTGCGATACCAAGATCGCCATAGGTGATCGTGGCTGCGTAGGCGTTCAAGCCGCCGCCGAACAATCCGTCGCGGAAATCGCCGACTACGCCCGCCTTGGTGTCGCTGATCTGCCGCTCCTCGAGCGTACCGGGCGGCGGATTGCGGGTGACATCGACGAGCTTCTTGTCCTCGTAGGAGAGCTGCGCGATGAAATTCGCGTTGCGCGTGCGCAGGATCGGATGGAAGGCGTAGATGCTCTTCACTTCTCCTTCGCCGCTGGCGCTCAGGTTCGCGAAGTCCTTGGCGAGCCGGTATTCGAATTTCGAGTAGCTGGCGCCGGCGCGCGTGCCGTAATAGCCGACCGGGATGAGGTACGCGAAGCGCGTGTACCACATGCCTTCGTCGGATACGAAGCCGCGAAACGTCGCCTGATCGCCGTAGCCGAGCGGCGTATTCCAGTTGAGATTGGTACCAATGCGATATTCGCCGGTGAAGCGATTGCCCTGGTTGTCGGCATCGACATAGCCGTTCAGGCGACCGCCTTCCTCCGAGACGTTGATACGCAGGTCGGCCGCACCGACCGTCTTGCTGGGGCGGATCTCCGAGGTGACCTGCGCGCCGGGCAGGTCGTTGATGATCAGCAGCGGTCGCTCGAGGCCCGTCTCGGTGATTACCTGCCCCTGCTTGAAATGCGCGCCGAGGATGCCTGCCAGCAGATTCTGGGAGATATGCGAGCTCGCGCGCCGGTCGAGCTCGACCTCTCCTACGCGTCCTTCGATGACGCCGATCTCAACCCGTCCATCACGTATCGTCTGCTGCGGCAGATAGGCTTGGGCCAGGAAATAGCCACGGGCGCGATAGAAGGCGCGCACCTTCGTCGCCGCTTCGTTTAGACCTTCGAAGTCGAGCTCCTTGCCGACGAATTCTTGTACCTGCTTCTGCAGCACCGCTTCCGGATAGAGGGTGTTGCCGGTGAACGAGAAGTGCTCGGCCTTCACTTTGAGCTGCGGCGTGGAGGGCATCGCGGGACGCGGCTCGGGCGGCTTCGGTAGCACCGGCTCGACCGGCGGCGGCAAACGCAAGGGCTCACGCGTCTGCTCCAGCACCTGGCCCGCGTCAGGGCGTTGCTGCGCCTGGACAAGCAGGCTTGCCAGCGTGAGCACGAGCAAGGCGAATGAACGGCTGATCTCAAGGAAAACGGGGCGCAGCCGAGCGACGAGGCTCGGCGTCACGTGACCTGCGCAGTCGACAGGCATCCCTACCCCCGTTCTGCCAAAGCGCTACCTGAATCAGGTATTTACTGCGATTTCTTCTCGTCGGCCTGAAAGATTCAGGCGTGGGCGGAGAGGATAGCGGGATTTATTTGCAGTAGCAACGCGATGAATAGCGCGCAAGCCATTGTTACAACAATTAATACTACTGCTCCGCTTACATCGGTCGATCGCAATAAATCGCCAAGAGCCGGCCGCGTGTTTTCACTGCCGTCTGATGGCCGGTCGGGCCCCGTAGTAGTGGTGGCGCTCGCCGCGCCAGTCCGCCCCTCGCGCCTGCTCGATGCGACGGCCGTTCACGTACACCTCCGCGAGCGTGCGTCCATAACGATCGACGCCGTAGGGCCGTAGCTGCACCTCGCCGGTGGAGATAAGCGTTTGCAGCCGTCGCTTTGCGGCGTAGCCGCCCGCCTGGTTCAGTTCCGCCGCGTAGACGTTGGTGAGCCGTACCTTGCGGTGATTGCACACGAGCGTATCGCCGTCAATGGCAAGACACCGCTCGCCCGCCACGACGCCGAAGGGCAAGAGCAAAACGCCAAGGACCAGAAGGCGGGTCATGCTGCTATAACGCGCGGATGCGATTGCGGCTGACGATCCTGCTTGTGTTGCTCGCGCTGGTGAGCGCTTCCGCTCGGGCGCAATGGAATGACCTGCACTTCGCCGATCCGCGGCTCAATTGGCGCACGCTCCAGACTGAGCACTTCGACATCCATTTTGCCGAGCAGTATCGCGCACACGCGCAGGCGATCGCCGGCATCGCCGAGCGGGTGTATGTCCGCACCACCACACTGCTCGACTGGCGGCCGCGGCGGCGCACGCAGCTCGTCGTGCTCGACTCCGCCGACTTCGCGAACGGCTTCGCCACACCTGTTCCGTTCAACCTGAGCGCGATCTTCCTCTCGCCACCGGACTCAGGCGAGCTGCTGCAGAACCGTGACTGGATCGAGCTGGTACTGAGCCACGAGTTCTTTCACGTCGTGCATCTCGACAAGGCGAGCGGCTCTCCCCTTCGCATGCGCGAGGTGCTCGGGCGGTTGCTGCCGTTCTTCCCGAACTCGCTGGAACCGACCTGGACCATCGAAGGCCTCGCGGTCTATCACGAGTCGGACGGCGAGCACAGATACGGCCGGCTCGGCCAGTCGTATTTCGAGGGAATGATGAGCGCCGAGCTCGACCGTGGGCTTCGCTCGCTCCGCGAGGTGAACGCCGAAGGTCGCGGCTTTCCGCTCAACCGCGACTATCTGTATGGCAGCTATTTCTTCCTGTTCCTCAAAGAGCGCTACGGCGAGCGCGCCGTCCGCGCGTTCATCGACAACTACAGCGCTAACCTCGTACCTTTCAAGGTCCAGAGCAACGCCATCGCCACCACCGGCAAAGGCATGGACGTGCTCTGGGTCGAGTATCACGATTGGCTTCGGCAACGTATCGGCGGCGGGGCTGGCACGCCTGCCTCCGGCGACGTGCTGCTGCGCGCATGGTCCGTCTCTGGTCCCGTGCTCACCGCCTCCGGCGCGCGCTGGTACGTTGAAGGGGATGGCTATACGCGCCCTCGCGTCATGCGGCAGGCTCGCGCCGAGCCGCCACGCGTGATTCGCCAAACGGAGGCGGGCACCCGGCTCACGGCCGATACGGACGAAAGCGTGCTCGCCTCCGAGCAGGAAATCTGCTCGAACTACAATCTGCTCTACGACCTGCACCGCATGGACGCAAGCGGACGCCACCGTCCGGTGACCCGGTGCGAGCGCGACCGCTTTGCAGCCGCCATGGGAAATGGACGCGTCGCTACCGTCCGCGTCGAGGGCGGCGGGGCGAGCGTCGTCGTCCTCGAGGGCGGCGCCGAGCGCGTGCTCTACCGCGCCCACCCGGGCGAATCGCTCAGCGGTCTCGCCGCCTTCGGCGACCGTGTCGTGGTGATCGGCCTGTGGCACGACACCTGGGCGCTCATCGACGTCAGCGACGGCAGGCGAGCGGTGCTCGTGTCCGACGGAGCGGTCAAGCATTCGCCGCGCTTCGGCTCGTCGGCGGACGAAGTCTTCTTCGTCGCGGATTACGGTAACCGGTACGACGTCTGGTCATGGCGCCGCGGAAACACAGCGCTTGCGCGCTGGACACGCAGCGCCTATGGCGTTCGGGAAATCAGTGCGCCGGTCGACGGCGAGATGCTGCTGACGACCATCGAGGCTAACGGCGCGGCGCTGCGCAGTTATCG